>CAYGUK010000082.1:0-18564 GCA_964352985.1 uncultured Legionellales bacterium | reverse complement strand
GGGTTACCCCACTGGAACCTAAATCCAGCGCGTCTACCAATTCCGCCACACTCGCGTGACATTTCAATTTTAAGCGTCGCATTCTAGCATATAATATCTTGCGAAGAGTATATATTTTTGGGTTAAAAGGTTATTTTTCAAGTTATTAACACCAAAAAAAGTGAATAAACTCTAATATCACCATGTTAACCCTCTTTTTTTTACGATTTAATCGTTGATCGCGACTTCATTTACAGAAATAACGGGCTTTTTACCTTGCATAAAGAAAGAATATACACCAACAACCGCCACTGTACCTACTATTGCAAACAGTATGTGATAGTAATAACTGAGAAGACCTATTACTATCGCAGCGATCAACCAACTCAATGCAATTAATGCTGTAATCCCGCCCATAATCCAACCTTGTTCATTTTCATTTACGCTATCAGAAAAGAGGGACAACATTATATTATAAGACATCCCTACTCCCGCAGCGTTTGGTATAACTGCAATGATCAACCAAATTAAATGTTGTGGCGCTAGTGCAATGATGAAGTTTCCAAGTGCAATAAAGAATAATCCAGCTATCACAATTTTATGTTTATTAAAATACCTTAAACATAAATTAATAAGCACTAAAATTACTAAACTAAATATAACGCCAAGATAGGTCATAAAATACCCTACTTCACTCGCCGAAAAATGATATCGGTTAGCTAAATAAAGAGAACTCGCTTGAAAAAATATCGCAAAACAAAATTCCATACATAGATAGCTAATCGCAATATATCGCACTCTTATATCACAAGCTGCGGCAAAAACATTCTTTAATAATTTCAAATAATGAAACTGGCGTCGATTTGAAATTTTTAGTGTTTCTTTAAAAACTATTTGCATCATCATTATATTAAGCAAAGATACAATAATTGCAGCGTAAAATGGCACTTGATAGTTAAACCAAGAAACTAAATGAGGATCAGCCAATAACCCACCGACAATAGGTCCAACAATAAATCCCATCGTCATAGCTAAAGTAATACAACTCATGTTTCTCACTTTATTAGCTGGAGTAGATAAATCAGCAATTGCTGCTTGGGCTACAGCCTCACTACCATCCATAACACCGATTAAAATTCGAGACATCAATAAAATAATTGCACTACCCACCATAATTCCAATTATCGCTAAACTATAACTGGCAACTACCCCACATAAACCAATAATTAATATTCGTTTACGACCATAGTTATCGGATAAAGCACCGAGTAAAGGACAGCCAAAAATCATTGACAATGGTGGCGCTGCTAATGTGATAGCATAAAGAAAACTGCGAACTTTTATTGAAGTATTTGGATCAAATAGGACGGAGTGACTTTGCATAAATAAAGGCGCAAAAACAGGTACCACCAGACCAAAACTTAAAGAATCTATAAACAATAATAAACTTAAAGCAAATATAATCATGTCTAACCCTATTTATAAAACAAAAAACGCATGTAATTTGCATTTTTCATTACAATTAACAAATTAATTTATATTTAGTGTCAGCTTGATCATGAGTTGTTTGACAAAATCACAGGGGAAAAAAATGATAAGTAATACGACCCACAATCAAACTATCTTACACACTGGGTGTGGAAAAGAGTCCTGTGGTAAACATATTACACCTCGATAAAGGATGAATTAAAAAACTGAATAAATTTTAACATAATTGTTTTGAAAGGCAAGTTATGATTCAATGTCATTAATAAGGATTATGTGTAGGGTAAAGGATTGTTAGATAAAGTTTTTTCTCATACTAATTTCATTAGAAAAAATAGTCTCTTATTTTTTCTAATCATCATGATTGCTTTTTGGTTGTTTTTTCCTTATTTACATGAAGAGTTCACTGGTTATCGTTATCTTCTTCAAGGTTTTTTCGTTATTCTTGTCTTATCTGGCGCCTTTGCCGTCAGTAACAATAAAACAGCTTTATTTATAGCATTAGGATTTTTAGCATTAATTATATTGCTCATCATATTGCGCAATCATTATGATAGTGAAAATCTTCTTTACGTCATTATGTTTGTTCAAATTTGTTATCTTCTCTATTTGACTACGTTAATTCTATATCATGTTTTAAGTGTGAATATTGTTAATGCTGAAAAAATATATGGGGCACTTTGCGCCTATTTGTTACTAGGTATCATTTGGGGCATGTCTTATTTTCTCATTGCTAAACTATCACATAATGCATTTTATATATCGAATAATATTACCGTTGTTCCTCATCATACAGAACATTATCAACGAGAATTAATTAATTTTATCTATTATAGTTTTGTAACTTTTACCACCTTAGGTTATGGTGATATTCATCCATTAAATGGTTTAGCTAGAGCATTTTCTTCACTAGAAGCCGTTATTGGACAATTTTATACAGCAGTGTTAATTGCTCGCATAGTCGGTATACATATTGCACAAAGTGTTACGTCACGAGACGAATGATATCTTGTTCTTTACCTTTACTCATAAACTCTTTAGAATTTTGCGTTTCTTTTTCGTAAACATCGTTAGCAGTTAGAATTAATTTGGGGGAATAATAATGAAGCGCATATTAAGCGTGATTCTAATCAGTTTTGGTTTAGTCAATTTTGCCTACGCCAATGATAAAACAAATTTATATAATAATTACGTCATCATTCCAAAACTTGCTAAACAAATTTCTATCGGTTTCGGCAATTTCTACGCAACACCTGCAAATAATCATTTGCAGTATGCTATTATTAGTTCCGCGGCCAATCCATTAGTTGGACAAGTGATTTCTCAACAACCTGGATATCATTATGGTTTTGATATTAATCTTGGATACGATGTGCCAGATACCCCTAATTCAATAAGTCTGCAATATACTTATTATTCTACATCTGACACAAATACAATTGATGCGCCTCAAGGACAAGTGATATTCTCACCACTCACTCCATCAGTTGTTAATTTATTACAACCCGCAGATTTTCAAAGCGCCGTCTCTACTCAGAAATTTAAATTTCGCCAAACTGATTTAATTTTTGGTCATGCGGCTCAGTACGCAAAAAATTTAGTCTTAACTTATTATGGTGGAATCCGTTACGCTCATATTCGATTTGAAGGACGTCAAGATTACTTTAACGGTCAACTAACGAATAACCCAGCAATTCCTGTCACTGATATTATTGTTAATAATAATATTTTTCATGGTATTGGTTTAGTTGCAGGAATTAAAACTCATTTAAATTTATTTTCACACTTTTATCTCATGACAAATTTCACATCCAGTCTTTTAGTGGGAACACGCCAAGGATTTACTAGTGAGGTACGCTATGTAAATAACGTTTTTACACCCATTATCAGTTTAGGATTAGCAAAAGAAACTCATCTATTTCCAACAGCTAATATAAAACTGGGATTAGGTTATCTATGGCAAGCAAGTAAAAGTACCAAACTCGATATTGAAGGTGGATTTAGAGCTGGTGGATATTTTAATGTGATCACACAAATACGTGATGATTTGAGTATTATCGGTCCTTATCTTAAGGTAACATTGCATACTGCTTAACTATATGTAAAGAGTGATTTTATGGCAAGACGTGACTTAATGTTGGGTGGTGATGATTATCCGGAAACTTGGATGTATGAACTATTTGAGGGAATTAGAGCAAGAATCGATAGTCCTAGCATAATTTTAAATGACATTTCATCAATTGCTATTAAACTCGTTATACACGTTGATGATAATTTGAATTTATACATTCCTTTATTATATTTGTTCGTCAGTAATAAGGATCTTGATGAACATCTAAGTAGTGATTTCAAACCGATACCTCAATTAAATTGAGATATCGGCGATTTTAAAGGAAACATAGACTTATTTAACATTTGCTTGTTGAACATGTTGTTGGAAAGTTTGTACCGTCATGAAATGACCATGTCTGAAACTTTCTGGATAAGCAAAAGAAGTTGCACTCACCATAAAGCCTACACCGATTAATAAAGTCATTAAGATCTTGTTCATCGCTTTTCTCCCAGTTCTTTTAATCAATTCATAGCACTAGTTTGACAAATGACACTTAGTAAATAAAATCGAATATTTTTATTAAGTTGATAGAATCAAGCTATGAATCATTTATGTTAATTTCGAATTTCTGGATTTATGTTATCATAATTTAAATGAACGTTCAATTAATTTAATTGTAACAATCTATTTGAAGTATTATAATAAAACATTATAAATCATTAAGTTATATTATATTTTTATAAATCATTGAATATTCATTCAATTTGTTAATCAGTCACAAAATGATACTTGACGAATTACAATATAACATCGCGCGCAATTATGGACAATTGTAGAAGATCTTTAAAAATGTCCCAATATTGAAAATATCAAAGTAATCAAAAAGGTAACGTTCCTTTGTGATAAGTCCGAATTCTACAAAACACCATTTTCTACTCGACGCTGATGTAGAAAAGCTTCAGCTGTCAAATCATGGGATAAAAAAACTTCGTTCCGGGGATGTAAAAATAAAGGCATGGAAAGTCTGGAAACATTTTGACTTTGCTTAGGATTATAAACTCGGTGAGTAGTCGCTTTGACGTAATTGTGAGTTGCAACTTGCAACATATCTCCACTGTTGATTACAATATTACCCTCATCGGTTCCAACATCGATCCATTCATTATTTTTATTTAGGATTTGCAAACCAGGTTCGCTTGAGGCAACAAGTAATGTCAAAATATTAATATCTTCATGGGGAGCCGCGCGTAAAGCACCAGGCTCTTCATCACCTGTAAACGGCGGATAATGTAAAATTCTTAACATAGTTAAAGGGCTATCCTTCACCATATCAGGTAATGGCATTGAGAATTGATTACAAATTTTTTCAGGTAATTGTTGTTGTAACCATGTTAATAGTGTTGAACCTAATTCATTAAGCATTCTATACAATTCTCTAGCTTTATCACTAACTGATTGAGGATAAATTCCCCAAGGATAGATTTGATAAAATTCTTTTATATCTTTAACGCTGTGCCCCACAGCCAATTCAGATTGGGTAATAGGAAAATAACCTTCTTGTGTTTTTTTAAATAATAATTGAAATTTTTCATCGCTATAAAAAAATTGTAACCATTCTTTGTAAACTTCGTGAATAAATTTTAATTCAATTGGTGGTGAAGTAATCACAGCAAAACCAGTTTCAACGATTGATTGAGTGAAAAGTTCTGCGGCGTTAGTTGCATGATAATCTACTTTTTTTATACTCATAGAAACCTCTAGTTAATTTAAAATATATTGTAACTATTCACCAAATTTAAGCAACAACGTAGAAACACTGAAAAGAACAGACTTTCTTACGCGATGGGGATTATCAGGGTAACTATTTAGCATTTATGCTGAATAGTTACAATATATTTTTCTATCAACATTAATATTCTTTATATAAAGAACTCACCATGAAACGGTAATATGAATGAGCTTTGTTTTTTACGCCGACAATTTAGCGGATAAATGAATTATGGGCAAGGTTTTTCTATAGTAGATAAGATTCAACATAAATCAAAACTACTGTTTTGTTGATTATTTACTGGTGAAGCATAATTACACTTCGAATACTTTTACCTTGATGCATCAAAGAAAAAGCCTTATTTATATCTTTCAAGGGTAATGTGTGGGTAATAAATTCATCTATTTTAATTTGTTTATTTAGATATTGTTCAACATAATTAGGTAATTCAGATCGCCCTTTCACACCACCAAATGCTGTTCCCTGCCATTTTCGACCTGTAACAAGTTGGAAGGGTCTCGTTGAAATTTCTTCACCACTTCCGGCTACACCTATAATAGTTGATACTCCCCATCCCTTATGACAACATTCTAATGCCGCTCTCATTGTTTCAACTCTACCGATACACTCAAATGAATAATCAACGCCGCCATGGGTTTCATCTATGATAACGTCTTGAATAGCAGCATCATAATCATTGGGATTGATGACATCAGTAGCACCCATTTGTTTTGCTAGGTTAAATTTATCGGGATTAATATCTATGGCAATAATTTTCTCAGCATTCGCCATGACCGCACCTTGAATAACACTTAGACCAATACCACCTAAGCCAAAAACAGCGACAGAACTCCCTGCTTCTACTTTGGCTGTATTTAACACCGCACCAATACCTGTTGTAATTCCACAACCTAATAAACAGACTTTTTCTAATGGCGCTTGCTTATTAATTTTTGCAACTGCGATTTCAGGTAATACTGTAAATTGTGAGAAAGTTGAAGTGCCCATGTAATGGTATAGAGGTTTACCATTTAAACTAAAACGAGAAGTGCCATCTGGCATCACGCCTTGTCCTTGAGTTTGTCGAATAGTCTGACATAAATTTGTTTTGTCTGATAAACAAAATTTACAACTTTTACATTCTGGCGTATAAAGTGGAATCACATGATCGCCAACAACAATATCTTTGACATTAGGACCAACCTCTACAACAATTCCGCCGCCTTCATGACCTAAGATTGCAGGAAACAATCCTTCAGGATCAGCTCCTGATAGAGTATAAGCATCAGTGTGACAAACACCACTCGCAATTACTTGAATTAAAACTTCACCACTTTTTGGACCTTGCACATCAATTTCAGCAATTTCTAAATCTTCGTTTGCATGTAGGCTAATTGCAGCTAAACATTTCATTCAAGTACCCTTTAACTTAAGAAATAAAAAACAAGTATATCATTGGTACTTTGAGAATTGCCATAATCTTACAAATGCGGTTAAAAAAACCAACACACTAAATAACCACCCTAAAATATAAAAATTTGAAGGCAGTAAAATCATTAAAACAAAAAAGACAAAAGCCTCAGGTCTCTCAATAATACCAGGACTATAATAAAAACCTTTTTCGCTATCATTCTCAGTATAAATACCCACAACTAAAAAAGAAGTAATGCAAATTAAAACACTACCCAACATAAATAAACACATAACACCGTTCGATACTGGATGAATAAGATATAAACCTAAGATTACTGAAAATTCAACAACACGATCCGCTACAATATCGAGTGACGTACCTAAAGCATTCGCGCATCCCTGCATTCTTGCCAGGGTTCCATCTAAAGTATCACAATAACCTGACAATAATAATAAAAGAAGTCCGCTATACATCAAATGAAAATAAAGTGCTAATGCGACTAATATGCCTAATATTGCACTGATTAAAGTAACAATATTTGCACTCATATGTGGTGACTTAACCAGTAGTCGCGCAACAGGATTAACTAAGATTTTCTGGTAAATAGGTCGTAGAAAATTTTCTATCATATTATTTTTAAAGCGCTTGGACTTTCCTGTCATTATTTAGGATAATTCGGCCACTATAACAAAATCTGTAAGGTGTTGCATGGAACTTTCAACTTTAATGGCTATTTCCCCGCTTGACGGTCGTTACGCCGAGCGCACAGAATCTCTACGTAAAATAGTCAGTGAATTCGGCTTAATGTATCAACGGGTTCTAATTGAAATTAGATGGTTACAATTCCTTGCAAAGCACCCAGATGTAAAAGAAGTACCCTCATTGAGTGACAGTGCAAACGAATATCTTGAATCTATACTACAACAATTTGACGAAACTGATGCTAAAAAAATTAAGCAAATTGAAAAAACGACTAATCATGATGTAAAAGCAGTTGAGTATTTTCTTAAAGAAAAAATTTCGTCTAATAAAGAATTAGCCGCTATCAGTGAATTCATCCATTTTGCTTGTACTTCGGAAGATATTAATAATTTATCTTATGCGCTAATGTTAAAAGATGCCAGAGAACAAGTTCTCATCCCGACAATTGATCAAATAATTCACGCATTAACTCAACTCGCTCATCAACATGCCGCTCAGCCCATGCTTTCAAGAACACATGGTCAAGCAGCCTCTCCTACAACGATTGGAAAGGAAATTGCAAATACCGTTGCGAGATTAAAGCGTCAACGTGAGAAGCTTGCCTCCACGCCTTTATTAGGAAAATTAAATGGTGCTGTGGGTAATTTTAATGCGCATTTAGTTGCTTATCCTGAAATTAATTGGCCAGACTTCAGTAAATCAATTATTGAATATTTAGGATTACAATTTAATCCTTATACAACACAAATTGAACCTCATGATAGTACGGCTGAATTCTTTTTTATTTTATCGCACCTAAATACCATATTTATAGATTTTAATCGTGATATGTGGGGTTACATCTCATTAAATTATTTTTCACAAAAATCTATTGCGAATGAAGTAGGCTCATCAACAATGCCACACAAAATTAATCCCATCGATTTTGAAAATGCAGAAGGTAATCTTGGTTTTGCCAATGCCATCATGCGTTTTTTAAATACTCAATTACCCACATCAAGATGGCAGCGTGATTTAGTCGATTCAACATTAATGCGCAACATCGGTGTTTGTATTGGTCATTCTGTTGTAGCTTATCAATCAATGATCAAGGGAATTAATAAATTACAAATTAACGAAAACATTATTAATGCTGATTTACTTGGCCATTGGGAAGTTCTTACCGAAGCGATTCAAACTGTCATGCGTCGCTATGGCTGTGAAAAACCTTATGAGAAATTAAAAGAATTATCACGTGGTCACACACTTGATCAAGAAAAAATTCATCATTTCATTGATACACTTGAATTACCTATTGAAGTAAAAATGGCATTGAAGAAACTCACACCTTTAAATTATGTCGGCAATGCTGTTACTCGTGCTAATGAAATTTAAGGAATAAACCAATGAACAATAATCAACGTCGATTTGCTAGTGATAATAATGCCAGTGTTCATCCAAAAGTCATGCAAATGTTAAATGAAATCAATGAAGGACACGTTATAGGTTACGGAGATGATCCTTACACCCTTAAGGCAAAAAAATTGATTACTGATTTATGCGAAAAGGAAGTTGATATTTTTTTCTTAACAAATGGGACTGCAGCAAATACTCTCACAATTGCAGCGATGTTAAAACCTTATGAAGCTGTAATTTGTTCCCAAATGGCGCATATAAATGTTCATGAGTGTGGAGCCCCTGAACATTTTGCAGGCGCAAAATTATTAACAGTCAATTCTGTTGATGGCAAACTAACACCTTCACTTATCAAACCTTTACTCCATGCAAAAGGCAATCCGCATGAAACACAACCTCGCGTTATTTGTATCAGTCAAACTAATGAAATTGGTCAAGTCTATACCCTAGCAGAATTAAAAAACTTAGTAGCGTTCGCAAAAAAAAATAATTGTTATACATATATCGATGGCGCTAGATTATCCAATGCCATTGCTAGTTTAAATTGCACTTTCGCTGAAATAATTGAAGGTATTGATGCCGTTAATTTTGGTGGAACAAAAAATGGTTTGATGTTAGCTGAAGCGTTAATTGTGCAAAATAAAAATCTTGCACAAGATTTATTTTATAGTCAAAAACAAGCCATGCAACTTTCATCAAAAATGCGTTATGTCTCCAGTCAATTTATTCCCTATATCCAAGAAAATTTATGGATCGAGAATGCTAGGCATTCCAATCAAATCGCTCAATATCTAGCATCCCAATTAAACTTAATTAGCGCGGTTAATATTACTCAAGAAGTACAAAGCAATATGGTTTATTGTCAGCTACCTCATGCCATCATCAAGTCTTTACAAGAAGAATACTTTTTTTATTTATGGGATGAAGATCAAGATATTGCCCGTTTCGTATGCAGTTTTGACAATACAAGGCAAGATGTCGATGACTTCATTTCTGCAATAAAAGCAAAGATATAGTGAAGTTAGCCGTTAAATAGGCTATAAATAAATAATGAACAAGGAATTCATAGGCGCTTATGGGCTTAAAAGTTATCGATAGGTTTCTTTCAAAAATTACCAATTGGTTAATGCGTGACGCACCACCCAAGAAATTCCCATTAAGCAATTTTGATAAAATGCGCTATGAAATTAGACCTTGTGATGTTTTATTATTTGAAGGTCGTTCACGAGTGAGTGAAGTGATCAAACTTATCACTCAAAGTCCATGGTCGCACGCTGCACTTTATATTGGTCGCCTCCACGACATCGAAAATAAATTGTTACGCGCACGCGTAAAAGAATTTTATAACGGTGATGAAAACGAACAATTAATCATCGAAAGCTTACTTGGAAAAGGCACGATCGTTTCGCCCTTATCTAACTACATTCATGACCATGCTAGAATTTGTCGTCCCAAAGGAATAACCCATAAAGACAGTCAACAAGTTATTGGTTTTGTCATTGGACATTTAGGTGTCGCCTATGATGTTAGACACATTTTTGATCTATTTCGTTTTCTTTTCCCCTGGGTCATGATTCCAAGACGATGGCGCTCTACATTATTTAGTCACAATGCCAGTGGTCGACTCAGGGAAATTTGCTCATGTTTATTAGCTGAAAGTTTCGATTCTGTAAAATTTCCAATTTTACCCTTAATCAAAGAACATGAAGAAACTGGAATTGAATTAATTCCTCGTAACCCACGATTATTTACTCCAAGTGATTTTGATTATTCACCTTTTTTTGAAATCATTAAATATCCCATTTTTGATATGTCATTAAGTCAATCTATGTATCGTCATTTACCATGGAACCAACATGGTGTTTACAGCAACGATGATGGTAGTGTTATTGAGACACAATTACCTAACCAAGAAATCATCCTCACACCAGATAAAGAAGAAAATAATAACGATGATGATAAAGAGCCTGAAGTAATTGGAGATGAATTATTAGATGATGAAGATTTGTTGGATTTCTTTGAACAAGACAACGAACCCCAACCTAAGAAATCACATAAAAAAAAACTAAAAAAAATGACGATAATTGAATAAAACATCAGCACGAATCACATTATACATAATTTAGATTTACAAAAACTATCTTTTTTATACACACTTGACGCAAGTTTTAATTCTGGCATTATTCAGAACTTCCAAACATACCAAATTCTTGGCATGAAAATTTAGTAATTTAAAGTACCTGAAGACTTTTTTCTTCAAAAAAAGAATGAAGGATTATGTGACTTTTGAAAAAAAGAGAGGGATTCCGTGGAAAATGCAGCAACAATAAAAACTAATCTATCATCAGTTGAACCAATAGGTCCCTTTGTGATGGCCGTTATGTCAATCATTGTTGGCGTAGTGGGTGGATTAGGTGCAATTATTTTCAGAGCATTAATTGGGATCACACATAACGTTTTATTCTACGGAAGTTTCAATATAAATTACGATGCAAATTTACATTCACCGCCAACCTCACCTATATGGTGGATTATCTTCGTACCAGTAATAGGTTCTATCGGCGTTACTTGGTTAGTTCAAACCTTTGCTCCTGAAGCACGTGGTCATGGTGTGCCTGAAGTAATGGATGCGATATATAATAAAGAAGGACATATTCGTCCTGTGGTCGCGATTGTTAAATCATTAGCTTCAGCGTTATCAATTGGTTCTGGTGGATCAGTAGGTCGAGAAGGTCCGATTGTGCAAATTGGAGCAGCTATGGGTTCAACGATTGGTCGCTTACTCCACATGCCTCCTAGACAAAAAGTTATTTTAATTGCAGCTGGTGCGGGTGCAGGTATTGCTGCAACTTTTAATACGCCAATAGGCGGTTTAGCATTCGCCACAGAATTAATGTTAGTTTCAATTAATGTTACGACTATTACGCTTGTTTCGTTAGCAACAGTCACCGCTTGTTATATTGGCCAAATGTATTTTGGCGCCTTACCCGCTTTTAATGTTCATCAATTAGAAGTCTATATCCCTTCGGCCATAGAACCTTTTCGACTTTTACTCTATGTGCCTTTTGGTATAATCATTGGTATTGCGGCAGCTGTTTTTATTCGATCCATTTATTGGGCAGAAGATTTTTTTGACGCATTACCCATGAATGCTTATTTTCGTCACATGTTGGGAATGTTAATTTTAGGCCTTCTTTTATATTTCTTTATGCAAATTACCCATCACTATTATATTCAAGGTGTGGGCTATGCCACCATTCAAGATATATTACGCAGTATCTTAAATCACCCTTGGTTTTTATTATTATTATTTGTAGCGAAATTATTAGCGACTGGTTTAACGCTAGGATCTGGGGCATCAGGTGGTGTATTCTCTCCTTCTTTATTTTTAGGTGCGACTTTAGGTGCGGCTTTTGGTCATGCTTTACAATATTTTTTACCTTATCTTGATATTCACCCCGCGATATTTGCATTAGCCGGCATGGCAGCAATGGTTGCAGGTACGACAGGCGCAGTCTTAACAGGCATTATCATGATTCTAGAAATGACTTATGATTATAACGCTGTGTTACCGATGATGGTAACGGTTGCCATCGCACTTTCTATTCGAGTCGTGTTATCACCTCGTAGCATTTACACGCTAAAAGTAAGACGTCGTGGTGGTTATCTTCCCGAAGGATTACAAGCTCAAATTCGCACAGATCAATCTTGCAAAGATGTGATGTGTAAGCGAATACAAATAGTAAAATATAATGAACTGCATGGTTTATCTGGTGAAGAAAAGCATCAAATATTAACAAAAAACACCTACGCCATTATTGAAAAAGACGGCGATATTTATGGTATTTTACCTAACACAGCGCGCATGGCATTCCAAAAATTAAAAGAAATAAACTTAGAAGAATGGGTCAGTAAAGAATTTTTAACTATTTCTTCACAATCGAGTTTAATGAATTTAATGCGTTTACGTCATAAGCATGATATAGAAAACGTGATTGTTATGTCGAGCCCACAAAGTCATAAAGTAGAAGATGTGTTAGGCATCATTACACTTAATGAAATTGCGAAAAGTGTTGAATCCATGGCTGATATTATGAGTGGTTAAAAATCTGTGATTAAATAACCACCGACTACAGCATTACTAATAATTTGGGCGTTGGCTAGCCCTCCGCCGGCTGTTAAGTCAACATTACTAAGTGTAATTTCCAAGGTAACATTCGCAGAACCATCTGGTGATATAGAAATTTTAGTATCGGTTCCACCTACTAAGGTAAAGGATAAATAACTATCTAGATTCCCAATATTTTCACCAACTAATAAATCCGTTAAGTCGATAACATCTTCTGTAGTATTAAAGTCAGTAATGGTATCTTGATTAGGCGTGCCCACGGTGCCAACATCAGATACAGCCCATTTAAAGGTGTCACTATCAGCCCCCCCCGTTAACATATCATCACCTGCGCCACCAAATAATGTATCGAGTCCGGTACCACCTATTAAAGTATCATTACCTGCATCTCCGTAAACAGTATCATTGCCATAGCCACCATCAAGATAATCATTTCCTGAACCACCATAAAGAATATCCGCATCGGCATCACCATAAAGCATATCATCGCCAGACGCCCCATAAAGAATATCTAAACCGGCACCACCAGAAAGCACATCATTGCCAGCATTACCATATAATATATCATCTCCTGTATCGCCCTGGAGATCATCATTTCCTGCGCCACCATAAAGGATATCATCACCCGTGCCACCTTGTAAGCGATCATCACCTGCGCCACCATCTAAAATATCATTTCCGGCATCACCCGCTAAGTGATCGTCACCATCATTCCCATAAAGGGTATCATCATCATCGCCACCGCTTAGATAATCATTACCGTCGTTACCATATAACGTATCTTCCCCGGCGCCACCAGAAATCGTATCGTGTCCCGCATTCCCGTATACAGTATCATCACCATCATTTGCAGTAATCGCATCATTTAAACTTCCACCAGAAATACTATCAACACCAGCCGTACCGGTAAGCGTATTATCTGCAGTATAAATTGATAAAAGCGCACTATCAGTTTGACCATCACTGTCCGTTAAAGTATATAAAACTTCTTCTGGAGCAATGCCAGGAACTGCAGGTGCAGGCACCACAGTTGTAAATGTAATAGAAGCAAGACTATATCCTGACGTACCATTAAAGGTTAAGATCTCAATACTTTTCACGCCAGATATACCAGCAAAAGTTTGCGAGCTAGCCCCATTTATTGCGACTGTTGAAATAACATTTCCACCGGCATTAACATCATCATAAAAAATCGCGTTTGCTGTTCCCGTGGAGAAGTTGCCCCAATTTAAAGTAATCGCTTCAACGCCTAAATCATAAGTAACAGCGTTAAATGAAATGATTAAATTATCTCCTTCATCTATTCGATTATTTCTGGCATCACCGGTACTTCGAATACCAACGCCCGTTGTACCATTATAAGTTACATTTTGAAATCCATTCGCCGTGCCAGTCAAGGTTAATCCATTATCCGCACTATTATCAGTAAAACTTTCTGTTATGGTAACAGCAGATGGTGGTGTTGTGATTTCTGGCGTAAATTTATAATACCCATTACTTTGGAAAATAAAACTCGTATTATCACTACTATCGATAATTGATGTTTTAACAACTGGGTCACCATCAATATCATAATAATACGATTGGGTATAACTTAAAGAACCAGAACTACCAACTAATGTTGTTGGACCATATGAAATATTTTGCAAAATCGCATCATAACCACCACCTGTATATTCTACCTCTATCCTCGCAACACCGGAATAAGCTGACAAATCAATATAATTACCATCGCTCTCGGTATGTGTTACGGTATCTATTAACGTTAAACTTGTATCATAAATTCTTACCGTTACTTCATCTGTATTAATATTTTGAACATCCGCGACGGTTAAAACTAAATTTGAAACGCCAAAGGGTAAATTTGTTGCGGTATCAAAATCAACCCGAATATATTCATTTGCATTAATTCTATTTGTAGAAATTCCACCTGTTACACCAACGCCATTATCAACACCTGATGTTTCATAGGCGAGCGTTGTTGCCACACCACCACTAAAAGCAGTGAGTGTAAAATTAGATGCATCTACATTTGCTTGAGAATCTACAAAGACACTTTCAGCCGAACCAGGTACTGATGCAATAACAGCAGCAGAATCAATATTGAATGTTTGACCACGATAAGTGAAAGATGTAATCGTGGCATCATCAACAACTTTATCAACCCCACCACCCTGTGTTGCAAACGGTGTGAAATTTAGACCTAAAGAAGGACCGGCATCTGTGCCAATGCCATTAATCACATTACCTTCAGCGATTTCATAAGGGTCAATTGTGTGAAGATCATCTCTAGCATCTGGTGCATCATCAACAATATATATGGTCGCAGAATCACCTGCCGAATCACCATCACTATCAACAATCGTGTAATCAAAATTAAACGTTGCAGGTGCCGTTCCACTTGGTGCTGAAAAAGTATAACTACCATCTGAAAAATCAAACGTAAACGTACCAAGCGTAAATCCATCATTCCCATCAAGCGTCATTCTGCTACCATCAATCAAGACAGTTGCGGCAAGTGCTGGTGGCACTGTGATACTCGTTCCATTAAAGGTAAAGGTGTAATCCGTACCACTTAAATTAGTGGTAATCGAATCGACATAACCACCATCAGCACCAAATAGCACATTGTTAATTGAGCCATCAACTGTAATATTCCCACCAAATGCAGTGGGCACCGTACTCAATAATTCTGATTCGAGTAAACTAACATCCGATACAATAATCGCATTGTCTACAACCCCTCTTCCTAATGAATCAACATTATGAATATAATTTAAATCAGATAAATCACCCGGTAATCCGGTACCAATACCAACTGAATAAGAGTCGATAGAATTACTATTTACAAACGTATCGAAGCCATTTCCAATCGGTGAACCATCTGCTGTAATTGCACCATCTGATAAAAAGTATGAAATGTTTTGCACGTCATCAGCAGGAACTTGTGTCGCAATTTGTGCGGCGAAAATATCATCAATCAGATTTAGCGCATCAACATAACTCGTGCTATTTGTTAAATTACCTGAACCAATGTGATTGGCATAAGCAGTGGTAACATTATCTGTAACACCAGTTATCGCAGTTTCAAGACTTGTATAATCCGAATATGAAAAATAAGGTGGTGCAGATCCACCTGCACCTAAATTATGTGCGCCATTAGCAAATAATATGACGGTAACGGTCACTTGAGTTGATTGATTAAAATATTCTCTTGATAAAGAAATTAAAGCTTGTTTGGCTAAATCAAGTCGGGTTGTCGAACCTGTGACGATGGCATTCATACTCGTAGATATATCTAAAGTCAAAACTAAATTAAATATTTGTTCTTCAGATTCGGGAACTTCTTCAACTATCGGATTTGCAATAGGTTCGTCATCTTCGATAGTAATTGTTAACGTATCAGATTGCGCGACACCACTGAAGAAATTATAAGTGAAAACTTCCGTCACGTTATTACCAGTACTATCAACAGTATCTAACACATAAGTATAATCACCAGTTAAGGCATTAACGGTTAAAATACCTAGTGGCGTATCAACTGTTATAATATTACCAACCGGCGTGTAATTTGCCGCATTAAAATCAATACTCGTAATATTACTTGATGCTACTGCATCATTAGTGAATAAATTACCTGTTGCAGTGGTGGAGCCACCATCAATACCTGAACCATCTGTTAACGCACTTTCATAAACAGTGGCAACATCAGGATTAGTATCACCGACTGTAATAGTTGTTGTGCCATTGCTGATAGCAGTACCATCAGAAACAGTATAAGTAAATGTTTCACTCCCTGAGGATACGGTGGCATCGAAAACTAGAGACGTTAATTCCGCTAAAGTTAGAACTTGTGAGACAGTCACCGGTGTGACACCATCAGCCATCATCACTGTTCCAATAGTCGATGGAATACTGGTGATGGTAATAACTAAGGTATTATCATCATCATCGGCATCTGTCGGTGCTGTAATTCCAAGTGCTACATCATTCGCACTTGTTATTGAATACGCATTGTTATTTACAACTACTGGCGCATCATTTTGAGGAATGACTGTTAATGATCCGGTATCACTACTAAATAAATTATTATAGGTCGCATCATATCCTTCAACTGTTATCGTACGTGTCGCACTACTGGGATTTTCCGAAGTATTTGTATACGTTAAAGTAGCAAGCACAGTTAAAAATTCACTAATATCTGCGCCGCTAGTTAATGTTAATTCATAAATACTACCTGAAACACTCGTGCTTGCAACAACACTTGTACCCGCCGTGCTATAGTTAAAACTGTCTTCAATTAAAATATAACCTTGCACTCTAAAGACAACACTATATAAATTTGTATCATCAACATCTGTAATATTGATACCAGTTAATAAAGTAGTGGCTGCATCATTTTCAGTATAAGCTGTATCAGGAACCGATGTGACAACGGGTGGATTAACTGCAGCATTAGTGACAACAATACTAACTGTTGCAATATCGGTATCACCATCATCATCGGTTAACGTATAAGTAAAGGTATCAGTACCACTAAAACCACCTGTTGGGGTATAAGTAAACGTACCATCACCATTATAGACAACCGAAAATCCATTACTGCTCACTGCATCAAATGCTGTTATATCAGCATTATCAATTAATGAATCATTTGCTTTTACATTTCCTGTTGTAAACGCAGTATCAATTCCCGTTACAAATGCATCATTCACAGCAACAGGATCACCATCATCAGTACCAATTGTTCCAATACCTTGAATCCCACCTGAAATAGTATGAGCACCGGGTAAAAATGTGACTGTTTGATTGAAATTAGTTAAATCTAAAGTAAATGTTTCATCTGCTTCAAAATTATCAGCATCACTATTTATTGTAATAACAACAGTCGTTGATGTGTTTCCAGCTGTGATCGTACCTGTGGAAGTAACACTGACATAATCACTTCCACCTGTCGCACTCACATTTACAGTCGTATAATCGAAAGTTAAATTTGAGCCGAGTGTTTGATCAATTGAAATAGTGAAAGTTAATGTGGTTGTACCAACCGCTGGCTCTTGAACTGAAACATCATCAATAGAAACTGTTGGCACTAAGATCATATTAATGGTTGAAGTCGCCGTATTACTATTGGTATCACCATCGTTTATAACCACTTCAATATTTCTTGCAGTGGCACTTGCTACACCGACATTTTGATATTGGATGGCATAAATAGCAGACTGGTAACTTGCTAAACTTGCCGAACCTGTTAATGTAATTGAACCCGTTGCAGGATTATAAGCCCCTGCCGTAATACCAGGTGGTAATGCGCCCACAATCAATAAATCATCTGCAACTTTATTAGTAATCGTGATCGTTGCGCTTTCAATATTTATGTCATCACTATCTGCGATGGTAATATCAGTATCAACAATTCGAACTGCACCACCGCCTTCGGTATAAGTTGTTTGGAAATTATTACCACCTGCACTACTACTGTCGTTTAAATCTAAGTTTAATGTTGGGGCATCATTTACGTTAGTTACAGTAATGTTAACAGTCGCCGTATCTGTTCCGCCATTACCATCAGATACTGTATAGGTAAAACTGTCCGCACCATAATAATTCGCATTCGGCGTATAGGTAAAGGTGCCATC
>CAYGUK010000081.1:0-18820 GCA_964352985.1 uncultured Legionellales bacterium | reverse complement strand
GCTGTGCTGTTACAAGTTTGGCGGGAAGCTCAGCTTGGTTTGACCGGGGATTTGTCACATATTCAAACGCGGCGAAAGCATCCATGTTGGGGGTGAAACAAAAAACGCTTGATCAATTTGGCGCAGTCAGTGCGGAAACGGTGGCAGAAATGGCGAGTGGTGCGGTTAAAAATTCGTTAGCAACGGTGAGTCTTGCTATTACTGGAGTCGCAGGACCCGATGGTGGTACTGCAAATAAACCGGTGGGCACTGTTTATTTTGGTTGGTGTGTTGATGGTGAAAAAGCAAAAACAGATTATCAATTATTTTCTGGTGATCGCTCTAATATTCGTGAACAAGCTGCGTTGCATGCGCTTTATGAATTAATTCAATTGATAGTTTAGATAAGTTAGAGCGTGTCTGTTGCCGTAAAATAAAAATAACACATTACATAACAATTGTATTAGCTCTCAGCTATTGTTCCTGTTTGATTTTTTAAAGGAGTAAAGTTTTTTATTTTATGAGTTGTTCAACAATTTAAAGGTGTTTAGAACCACAAACACTGAGACCACGATGAACCTAATTCTATACAAAAGTATGCATATCGTTTCTGGCTGAATGCTAAGAACCAACTCGCAAACGCTGTTCTCCATCACATGAATATGTGATAATCGCCGCAACCATAAGTGCGGCGGCATTAATACATTTTTTTAGGAGAATTTTATGGAAGACAATAAGCAAAAAGCGCTAGCAGCAGCGCTTAGCCAAATTGAACGTCAATTTGGTAAAGGTTCGGTGATGCGTTTGGGCGATAATAGTGCTGTTCGCGATATTTCCGCTATTTCAACTGGATCATTAGGTCTTGATATTGCCCTCGGAATTGGTGGGTTACCGCGTGGTCGTGTTGTTGAAATTTATGGACCTGAATCTTCAGGTAAAACGACTTTAACTTTACAAGTTAGTGCTGAATGCCAAAAACAAGGTGGCACGGTTGCGTTTGTCGATGCGGAGCATGCGCTTGATCCAAGTTATGCTGAAAAACTCGGTGTGAATGTTGACGACCTACTTGTGTCACAACCTGATACCGGTGAGCAAGCGCTAGAAATCACGGACATGTTAGTGCGCTCTGGGGCGGTTGATGTTGTGATTGTTGATTCTGTTGCTGCGTTAACACCAAAAGCAGAAATCGAAGGTGATATGGGTGATACTCATGTTGGGTTACAAGCCCGTTTAATGTCACAAGCGTTACGTAAGCTAACTGCAAATATTAAACGTTCAAACACACTCGTTATTTTTATCAACCAAATTCGGATGAAGATTGGCGTGATGTTTGGTAGTCCAGAAACGACAACTGGCGGTAATGCCTTAAAGTTTTATGCTTCAGTGCGTTTAGATATTCGTCGTATTGGTTCTATCAAAAAAGGCGACGAAGTGTTAGGTAGTGAAACCCGTGTTAAAGTGGTTAAAAACAAAGTTGCACCGCCTTTCAAGAAAGCTGAATTTGATATCATCTATAACGAAGGTATTTCTCGTGAAGGTGAAATTATCGATTTAGGTGTCGAGCTTGGCTTTATCAATAAATCGGGTGCGTGGTATAGCTGTGAAAGTGAGCGGATTGGCCAAGGTAAAGATAATGCACGACAATACCTTAAAGAAAATCCTCAACTTGCTAAAGAGCTAGAAGCTAAAATTCGCGCAGAAATATTGCCCAAAGCGATGAATGCTGCTGATGAACAAGATGTAGAAGAAGAAGCAGAATTAGCTGAAGTAGAATAAGCTTTTCTGTGGATGATCTCACCAAACGTGTCAGACGCGCAGCAATGACATTGCTCGCGCGTCGTGAACACACACAAACAGAGTTACTGCAAAAACTTAGCAAAAAAACCTATCCTAAGTCACTCATTAATACTTGTATCGAAGCATTACAAAATGAAAATTTGCAAAGTGATCAGCGCTTTTGTGAATCTTATTTAAATTATCGAGCAGGTGCGGGATTTGGTCCATTGCGTATTTTGCAAGAAATCAAAAGCAAAGGCTTAAGTGATGAACTTTTTTATCAATGTCTAGAAGCTTGCGATCAAGATTGGCATTTACATTGTTTAAATGCCTTAGAAAAACGATTTCGTCATGAAGCAGACTTCAATAAAGCGAAAGCACTGCGTTTTTTGACGTATCGTGGATTTACTCCCGATCAAATTAAATTTACAATGTCAGAATTTGAAAAATCACAGGCTATGCCATGAAAACCAATGAAATTAGAACAAAATTTTTAAACTATTTTAAAGACAATGGTCACACCATTGTGAACTCGAGTCCTTTAGTGCCAGGTAATGATCCGACGTTATTATTTACCAATGCGGGGATGGTGCAATTTAAAGATGTTTTTTTAGGTCATGATAAACGCCATTATACTCGGGCTACGTCAAGTCAACGTTGTGTGCGAGCCGGCGGGAAACATAATGATTTAGAAAATGTGGGTTACACTGCGCGCCATCATACTTTTTTTGAAATGTTGGGTAATTTTAGTTTTGGTGATTATTTCAAAAAAGAAGCAATTGCATTTGCTTGGGAATTTTTAACGACACATTTAAAACTGCCAAAAGAAAAATTGTGGGTCACTGTTTTTAAAGACGACAAAGAAGCAGAAGCAATTTGGTTAAATGAAATTAAAATTGATCCTACACGTTTTTCACGTTGTGGTGAAAAAGATAACTTTTGGTCTATGGGTGAAACCGGTCCTTGTGGTCCTTGCACCGAAATTTTTTATGATCACGGTGACGATATTCCTGGTGGTCCACCGGGTAGTCCAGATGAAGATGGTGATCGTTATATTGAAATTTGGAATTTAGTTTTCATGCAATATAATCGCGATAAAAGCGGGCAATTAACCCCGTTACCAAAACCGTCTGTCGACACAGGTATGGGCTTAGAGCGAATTGCTGCTGTTTTACAAGGCGTTCATAATAATTACGATATTGATATTTTCAAACACCTTATTACGGAAATTGGCGCCATAATTAATGTGCAAGAATTAAGTCATCAATCATTAAGAGTGATAGCTGATCATATTCGTTCTTGTAGTTTTTTAATTGTTGATGGTGTGTTGCCAAGTAATGAAGGACGAGGTTATGTGTTACGTCGTATTATCCGACGCGCAGTTCGTCATGGTCATAAATTAGGGCATGAACAACCGTTTTTTTACCGCGCAGTTGCACCCTTAGTAAAAGTGATGGGGGAGGCTTATCCTGAACTTGCTGACTTGCAATCGAATATCGAAAAAGTGTTATACAATGAAGAAATACAATTTTCTAGAACATTAGAACAAGGTTTAAAAATTCTAGAAACTGATTTAGAAAATTTGCAAGGCAAAGAAATTCCAGGTGAAACGATTTTTAAACTCTACGATACCTATGGTTTTCCGGTAGATTTAACCGGCGATATTGCACGCGAAAAAGCCTTAACACTCGATATGGCGGGATTTGAAAAAGCCATGGATTTACAGCGATCAAAATCAAAAGCGTCAATGAAATTTTTTATGAATCAAGCAGAAAATTTAAAACTTGATTTCGTCACTGAATTTAGTGGTTATCAATCACAAAAAGGTGAAGCAACGGTTTTAGCGATTTATCATAATGAAAAAAGCGGACAAGAAATTCAGGCTAATGATCAGGCGATTATTATTCTGGATAAAACACCTTTTTATGCGGAGAGTGGCGGACAAGTTGGTGATCACGGTGTATTAGTAAATGATAATGTTGAAGTCATTATCGAAGATACGTCAAAACACCAAAATACATTTTTACATTTAGGTCAAATTAAAAGTGGAAAATTAAAAGTCGGAGATAAAGTTCGAGCTGAAATTGATGTCACAAGAAGAACCGCAACCATGCTTAATCATTCTGCGACGCATTTATTACATGCAGCACTTCGTCAAGTATTAGGCACACATGTTCAACAAAAAGGTTCACTGGTTGAACCCAGTTATTTACGTTTTGATTTTTCGCATTTTGAAGCCCTAAGTCATCATCAAGTGTTGCAAATAGAACAATTAGTCAATAAAAAAATTCGCGAGAATTTAACCGTTGTGACCGAAGTGATGGCACCAGAAGACGCGCAAAAAAGTGGTGCTATTGCATTATTTGGTGAAAAATATGGCGATAAAGTTCGGGTGTTAACGATGGGCCAATTTTCTAAAGAATTATGTGGTGGTACTCATGTAAAACAAACGGGTGAAATTGGTTTATTTAAAATTACCTTAGAAACAAGCATTGCTTCTGGCGTGCGACGCATAATTGCAGTAACTGGTGATAATGCTATTCACACTATCGAAGCTGAAAGTGAATTAATCGAACGTACCAGTAGTATGTTAAAAGCAACGCGAGAAGATTTAATTACCAAATTACAACAACAACTCGATAAATCAAAACAATTAGAAAAAGAATTACAACAATTAAAACAAAAATTAGCTAAAGAATCTGGCAACGATTTAATTCAACAAGCAAAAGACATTGGCGAAGTTAAATTATTAGCCGCAGAAATGCCTAATGTGGATGTAAAAACGTTGCGTGATACGGTTGATCAATTAAAAAATAAATTAGGTAAAGCCGTCATTATTTTGGCGTCAATCCAAAAAGATAATAAAGTTTCTTTAATTGCAGGCGTCACTAAAAATGAAACCAGTAAAATTAAAGCCGGTGATTTATTAAAACATGTTGCTGTTCAAATTGATGGACATGGTGGTGGACGTCCCGATTTAGCCCAAGGTGGTGGTAATGATGCGAGTAAATTAACGGCAGCATTACAGTCTGTTCCAGATTATGTTAGTGAATTATTAAATAGATAACGATGAGTTTGTGTAACTATTTATCTTTTAGGTGAATAGTTACTTTCTTTTTAGTATATGCTTTTTAGCTTGTTGAGTAACAGGTTCTGGCGCTAATTTTAATTTACGTTTTAGATTTTTTTTCTCTGGAGATGATGTAATGCTTTGAAGGCGGCAATCGTCATTTCATATTTTATTTTTGAATCATATTGGCCATGTTCAACTTTACTAATTGCAAAATTGTGTAATGTTTCGCCTGGTATTTTAGGTAAAATTAGGCGGTATTGGATAGTAGGTGATAGAGGGGTGCTAATTAATTCATAAGAAATATTGGCATTAAGGGTAATGTCATGTGCTCTTGAAAATAGATTAGACTCTCTAACTAGACGACGGGGACACGCGTCAGTCATGATTTCTCCATTTTTAACCACGTATTCATCTATATAAAAATTAGATGGAATTAATATTGTACTCCCATCCATCGCTACTACACACTTAGTTGACCAAACATCACCATAAGAACCCTGTCCAATTTTTTGATCAATTTCATAAGAGCAAAACATATTACCTTTGCTACAAAAGAAACAAAATTTGCCAGTAAACATGTTTTGAAAAGATGCAAAGAAAGTGTTCGAGTAATGAGTTTGAAATGAGTGCATGATAATCCTATATATTAATTGCAGTTAGAGTAACGTTCTCATTTTACAAATAAAGAGATTAAAGAATGCAGCTAACCTTATTCAAGCCAATTTTTTTATTAGAAATACAGCAGCTAAACTTTAGTGGGTATTATTTACTTATTATATGCGTTTGGGATTATCGTGTAATAAATATGCAGGTAACAAATCATAGTACTTTTCAATATAGGATTTTTGCATAAATGTAGTGAGCATATCAGCTATCTTTTGAGGTAAATCAGCAAATTCATTGTGATGAACTAATAAAAAATAATTTTGTTGTAACCCTTCACCAGGTAACTTTGCTATACCAATTTTCTCACGATTTGTATTGTCTAAAACATAATGATGCGAGGGCAGGGCAACTGTCCAACCTAATTCTCGACTCACCATGTCTAGGGGATTACATCCTTCATCACAACTGATGAGTGATTTTAATCTTGGTAAATGCTTAGATAAATAAAAATGCAATTTATTATTTTGACCTTGATGATGGATATAGTTTGTAAGTTGATTTAAATATTTTGCATCAATGTGATGTTGATGAACTAGTTCTCTTGGATAAAACATCATATATTCTTCTGCAAAAATAAAATGTTCTTCAACATTTTCTATTGAATGCAATGCTTGTGGAATAATAATCATGTCGATATCACCACGTTTAAATTGATGAATTAATTGTGGTGTATCTTCAATCATAACATTGGGTAGCATCACAAATTCTTTAATATAGGGAAATAATTTTTTAAGCGCAAATTTAGCGATAGTATTATTCATTCCAATTGTTAAGTTAGATAATAATAAATCATTTTTACTATCGATAATTGAAGTTGCTGTTACCAATAAATCTAGAATATTTCGCGCATATTTCTCAAACGTTTTACCGCGTGATGTTAATTGCATGGGGCGCTGTTCACGATCAAATAATTTTGTTTGTAAGTTAGCTTCTAACTGTTGTAAATGCTGTGAAACAGCTGCTTGTGTCATGCCCAAATAATCTGCTGCCAGCGTCATTTTGCCAAAATCGATGATTGCCACAAACACTTGTAATGCGCGGCTGTTTACTAATTCTCTATTCATGCTTGCCCCAAAAGTGCTTATTTATTATGTATCATTAATAAAGCTCATCATCTTAACTGAATAAGGGTTAAATTAACCCTGGCGTAAAAGTATAATATTCAACAATATAGGGCACCGTATATTTACATTCCCTGACGATAATTTCGTTTAGGAACTGTACGAGAATAGATTTTTAATATAGTATGCAAGCTTGAAAAATGGCTACAATTTCAATGCCCTGGAAAGAGGATATCTCAAGGTATGGCACTTTTAGTGCAGAAATTTGGTGGGACTTCACTTGGTAGCTTACTATGTATCGAGCAAGTCGCGGACAAAATTATTAAAACACGTCGTCAAGGACATGATGTGGTGGTGGTTGTTTCTGCCATGGGCGGTGATACCGATCGCCTGATTAAAATGGCGAAAACAATACAACCTTCACCTGATGCTCGAGAATATTCCGTGCTGGTGTCAGCGGGTGAACAAATTTCCATGGCGTTATTAGCTATGGCTTTATTGAATCGAGGATGTCAGGCTGAATCCTATACAGGTTGGCAAATTGGCATAAAAACCGATGAAAGTTATCGCAAAGCAAGAATTAAATCTATTGCGAGTGACAAACTTCAGGAAGTAATACGTCGTGGTATTGTGCCAATAGTTGCAGGGTTCCAGGGGGTTGCTTCTGATAATTCAATTACGACTTTAGGCCGGGGCGGATCTGATACTTCTGCAGTGGCTATTGCTGCGGCAATTAAAGCAGATGAATGTCAGATATATACTGATGTTGAGGGTGTTTATACAACAGACCCACGAGTTGTACCCGCAGCTCGAAGGTTGAGTAAAGTTACCTTTGAAGAAATGCTTGAACTAGCGAGTTTAGGTGCTAAAGTCTTGCAGATCCGAGCGGTGGAATTTGCTGGAAAATATAATGTACCGTTACGCGTACTTTCAACTTTCAAAGAAGGGGACGGTACTTTAATTTCTCTAGAGGGAGAACAAATGGAACAGGCTGTGATATCTGGTATTGCGTTTAATCGTAATGAAGCTAAGATCACGATTATTGGTGTGCCGGATGTGCCGGGAGTGGCTTATAATATCCTCGGCCCTATTAGCGAGGCAAATATCGAAGTCGATATGATTATCCAAAATATTGCTGCCGATGAAACGACTGATTTTACCTTCACCGTTCATCGTGATGATTATCATAGAGCGACAGAAATATTATCACAAATAGCAGATAAACTCGGTGCGAGACAAGTATCTGGTGATAATAAAATTGCTAAGTTATCGCTTGTCGGTGTTGGCATGAGGTCACATTCGGGTATCGCCAGTAAAATGTTTGACATACTTGGTCAAGAAGGTATTAATATACAGATGATATCCACTAGTGAAATAAAGATCTCGGTGGTAATCGATGAAAAATATATAGAATTAGGAGTTAGAGCGCTACATTCTGCCTTTGGGCTTGACGTCGATAGGGCTGTGGAAGAGTTTGATCCTAGACCAAATGTTCAGAATTAAAACAATTTCTAGACATTTGGGAAATTTAGACGATACTTGATAATAAGCACATGGTGTATGTATTTAGCTGTTTACTATTTGAACAGCTGTGGTGTGTTTAGTTAACATAGGAGTCGTTATTGCTAACAAGAAAAATGGCATTAATAATAAACAAGCGGAGTGTTGTTAACGGCATAAATATGAGGAGCATAATATGCTAATTTTAACAAGGCGTGTTGGTGAGAGTTTGATCATCGGAGACGATGTGACTGTCACTGTTTTGGGCGTTAAAGGAAATCAAGTACGAATTGGTGTTAATGCACCAAAAGAGATTTCTGTCCATCGTGAAGAGATCTATCTTCGTATCCAACAGGAAAAAGAACATAAAGTAAATGAGCAAAGTGGCGAAAGTGCTGATTAGTACGAATTACGACGAATAATAATGGCGTGGCTTGCCTGATCATATCTTAGTAAAGTGGTGTAATTTATCATTAAGTGATCTATTCGAGCGTAAAAATAGTTCGTTCAAGCAAACGAGATACGTGAAAAACGTAGATGTTAATTCGTCAACTTAATTTATAGCCGAATGAAAATATTTAATTAGAATACTACCAACATAATGTGAATTGTATTTTTATTTCCTGGATTAATGTAAATTCCTCAAAATCTTACCTTTTACCCTTTTTATTAAGGATGTGAAGCAGAAAACTTAAAGTCGCTGATTTATCAAATTCGTTCGCACTCGATGAGATAATTTTTAAAAACTCCCCAAGTAAGTCTAACTAAACTTAAGGTTTATTCCAGGAGTCTCGTAAGCTGACGATGCGATTAAAAACCAGTTTAGATTCTTGGCAATCGAATCTATCAGCCACAAAAAATCCAACCCGTTCAAATTGTAAAGATGTTTCAGGCTTGATATTTTTAACACTGGGTTCAATTAAGCAATTTTTTAAAATAGTTAAAGAATTTGGATTTAACATATTTAAAAATGCAGTTTGCTCATCGGCCGACGTAGGATTTTCATGATTAAATAACCGATCATAAAGTCTAACCTCAGCTTGTTGGCAATCGTGTTTGGCGACCCAATGGATTACGCCTTTTACTTTTCTATCACTTGGGTTTTTACCTAATGTATCAAAATCAACACTGCATCTTAGTTCAACAATTTCCTGTGTGTCTGGGTGAGTGATGACTTCTTCACATTTAATAATGTAGCCATAGCGTAATCGGACTTCTCTATCAGGTGCGAGACGAAAATATTTTTTTTCAGGGACCAGCATGAAATCATCACGATCAATATATAACTCTTTTGAAAAGGGGATAATTCGTTCGCCCATTTCGGGTTGTTGAGGATGATTGGCTGCAGTGAGCGGTTCAACTTTATCATCAGGATAATTGATTAACGTTATTTTGAGAGGGTTTAAAACACACATGACTCTTTTTGCGTGTTCATTTAAATCATCACGTGCGGCTTGTTCGAGTAATCCCATATCAATAGTAGAATCACTTTTAGATACACCTTGTGATTTAACTAAATTTTTTATAGAAGTAGGGGTGAAACCACGTCGACGTAATCCTATTAATGTTGGCATTCTTGGATCATCCCAGCCATTAACGCGTTTTTCCTCGACTAATAATCTTAATTTTCTTTTACTAGTAATCGTATGAGAAAGATTTAACCGAGAAAATTCTATTTGTTGAGGTCTTGGTTCAGGAAAAATTTGTTGTAAAAACCAATCGTAAAGTGGTCGATGATCTTGAAATTCGAGCGAACACAGTGAATGAGTTATATTTTCAAATGCATCTGAAAAACAATGAGCATAATCATACATGGGATAAATACACCATTTATCACCCGTGTGAGGATGGGCTTGATGTAAAATTCGATACATGATCGGATCGCGCAAATTAATATTTCCCGAACTCATATCTATTTTTGCTCTTAATACATGTTCACCTGCGGCAAATTCACCGGCTTTCATGCGCTGAAATAAATCAAGATTTTCGGCGATACTGCGATCTCGAAAAGGACTATTTTTACCGGCTTCTGTTAATGTTCCTCGATATTCTTTAATTTGTTCACCTGTTAAACTACAAACATAGGCGAATCCTTTGTTGATGAATTGAATTGCAACATCAAAGAGTTGATCAAAATAATCAGCAGTATGGTTTAATTCATCCCAAGAAAATCCAAGCCATTTAATATCTTGTTCGATTCCTCGCATGAATTCGATATCTTCTTTGACAGGGTTGGTATCATCAAAACGTAAATGACAACGTCCTTGATATTGTTTAGCAAGTCCAAAATTCACACAAATTGCTTTTGCATGACCAATATGCAAATAACCATTTGGCTCTGGTGGAAAGCGTGTAATAACACCATTCGGGTATTTTTTGGCTTCTATATCTGCTTCTATACGTTGCTCGATAAAATGTTTAGTGATTATTTCAGTCATAATTCATCTATAAGTTATTGACGTTTGGCAATATTAACTTATGTTGAATCAATATCCAATGAATTTTTATACGATATTTAAGACTTAATCATTTATTGAGATTCAGTACTAATTAAAGTATGAAAGTCTCTGTGACTTAAGATTTCTAATAATTCACCTTTACTACTGCATTGTAATTTACGTTTTATATTATCAATATGAATATGAATTGTACGATGAGATAAATTTAGTTCATTGCCAATTTCTTTATACGTGGAACCTTTTCTTAATAATAAAATGCAGTCCACTTCACGTTGAGTTAAATACACGCCATCATAAGCGCCATCTAAATAATAACGTTTAACATTTAATTTATCTTTTGAGTGTGCGATTTTATTGCGAAGTGTTTTGACATTACGATCAATAAAAAATTCTAAAGCTTGATTAGATAAACGTGGTATAGGGTAGCGAAAGGACTTTGCTATTTCAATAAACTTGCTGGTTTTTTCTTTAAAGTAAATTTTAAATTTATTTAAGTAATCAATGTTAATAAATAAATTTCTGTGAAAACCAGATTCTTCTTGTGGTACCCCCATCACAAAGAAATCACTATAGCCTTGGTAATGTTCCATAAAAATGGCAACATTATAAATTCCAAATTTACTTTGTAGTTGTTTGACTACTTTAATATAATACTCACTATCCTTTGCGACTTCATCTAGAAAAAAATAGTCATATTCGATAAATTTTGGTAAGCCTTCTATACAATGATAAAGCTGGTTTTCACAGTAAAATTGCAACCAATCTTGACGAGTACTAAATTCAATTTTTGTTAAATCCCAATAACAGCGTTGAAAGCTAAAATAATTTATATTAAATGTATTTTTTAACGGTTCAATGATTTTTTCTATTTTTGGTGTAATAGTGACTTCATAAGCTGAGTCAGAATAACTTTTTTCAATCATAATTTATTACCATGTTTATTGATGTTCTGTTATAACATTTTACACACGGTTTCTTATTCTCGCAATGCGATTTGTGCAACTTTTACCCTAGGGATCGAACACAGGTTTTGTTTAACTCTATGTATTAAAATAAAAAAATAATGAGGGGATAATGATGATTTTAGGATTAAGGAAATAATATTTTTATATACTTAATTAATTATTGCTGTAAATCAGCTGGTTTTACTGTTGTTTTGAAAATTTGAATGTTCCTTTTGTTGTATTAACAGTATAAACGACAAAACCGTTATCTAAAATATAACTACAACTTTGAAATTCTTTTTCTGTAAAGTTGTTACTTCTTTCTAATAAATAATTTTTAACATCATTATAGTCGCAACTGTTTGCACCAGTTTGATATTCCCCTAATAAGCGTTCTTTATTTTGCAAATATTCCGATTGATTTGCAAATACATTTGGAATGAAGAATAAGAAAAGTAGAATATAATATTTCATTGCCCTGTAGCCTTTAGAGAAGATGATAGTACTGTTAAGTATAGTCATAATTCATGATCTTGTTATTCTTGACAAAATACGCAAAATATGGAAAAATCGCTCCCCTTTTCGTCGTTCTAGCAAAACGATTACTCGTCTATCCAAAATAAAATCGCTTAAAAACTAATGAGTTAAGCCAGGTGAATATTATATGAAGAATTATCCTAGAACGTTACCCGCATTTATTGTGTACTTTGTTAAGCGACAAAAATTCAAATTTATCTTATTAATTTGCTGCTCTTTTGGCTGGGTCGTCGATAGTACCGTTTGGCCTTATGCATTCAAGTTAATGATAGATACCTTTGTAAAACATAGTGCAAATAAAACACATATTTGGTCTATTATTGTGCCGGTTTTATGTTTTTGGTTATTTATTTGGGTGTTAGTCGAATTATTTTTTCGAGCACAAGGTTTTTTGCTCGCCTTTCTATTTCCGCGTTTTCAAGCAGATATTCGCATGGAAATGTTTGATTATGTGAGTCATCATTCCTTTAATTATTTTGCAAATAATTTTGCAGGAAATCTTTCTAATAAAATTTCTGATATGTCCCAAAATGTGTCGCAAATTTTACAAATGATAATAACATTGTTTTTTCCAGTACTAATAGCTGTTGTTATTGCTGTAACGATGTTTTTTTTCGTGAGTAGTTACTTTGGTTTTATGGTTTTAATTTGGATCTTGATTCATATGAGTATCTGTTTTATTGGAGGAAGAAAATGCACTCAATATTCCGATGAACATGCCACAAGCCGTAGCAAGTTGATGGGGAAAATTGTCGATTCTTTTACAAATATCATAAATGTCAAAAGCTATGCTAGACATAAATTCGAATATCAATATATTGATCAATACCAACATGACGAACGTTTAAAAAATAAAAAAGCTTTAATCATTGTCGAAAAAGTCAAAGTTTTACTTGGTCTAGTAAGCATTGTTTTTCCTGGTATATTTTTAACGCTTCTATTAGTATATACTTGGCAATTAAATATCATATCGACTGGTGATGCTGTTTTAATTTTCACACTTAATTCCAATCTTGTAATGATGGCTTGGTATTCAGGTCTCGAGTTACCTCGATTTTTTAATGTGCTTGGTATCTGTCAACAAGCATTTCAAATTATTAAAGCAAAACATGAAATTGTAGAAGTCGAAGACCCTGCGATACTTCAAGTTTCCAAGGGTGAAATTAAATTTGATCATGTCACTTTTTATTATCATAAAAAACAAGTCGTCTTTAAAGATTTATCTGTCACGATTAAAGCGGGTGAAAAAATCGGTTTAGTGGGTTTTTCTGGTGGTGGAAAAAGTAGTTTTGTTAATTTAATCATTCGATTTTTTGATGTGGCTTCTGGAAGAATAACCATTGATGGGCAAAATATTGCAAAGGTTTCCTTACAATCACTAAGAGATAATCTAGCTGTAATTCAACAAGATCCTACTTTATTTCATCGAACAATTAGAGATAATATTATTTATGGTGTTGATGGTGCGAGTGAGAACGATATGCTAAACGTTTCGAAACTTGCCTACTGTGATGAGTTTATTCAACAACTCCCACAAAAATACGAAGCATTAGTCGGCGAGCGAGGAGTTAAATTATCGGGTGGTCAGCGACAACGCATTGCGATTGCACGTGCCATGTTAAAAAATGCACCCATCCTAATTTTAGATGAAGCAACTTCTGCACTGGATTCAATCACTGAAAAACATATTCAACAAGGTTTAAATAATTTAATGAAAAATAAAACGACGATTGTTATCGCGCATCGTCTTTCAACTTTAGTTGAAATGGATAGGTTAATGGTTTTTCATCACGGAGAAATTATCGAACAAGGTAGTCATGAAGAATTACTTCAACAAAATGGTCATTATGCTATGTTATGGCGCATGCAAGCAGGTGGCTTTTTACCTGATTCACCTGAAGTTGAAAAATAATATCATCCTATTCAAGGTAACTACTTACACTTCGAGTATGTAGTTACCCTTTAAGTAAATATTGTATAATACCAACTTTAAAATTCGAGTTGGTAGGAATTATGATTAACGATCAAAGTTTGGTAGAAACTCAAATAAATTCTCAAGTTGGCACAATCATATTAAATGATGTGAAAACACGAAATAGTTTATCCTTGGCAATGATAGAGTCATTGCTAGATGCATTTGAACAATTACAAAATCATCACACTATCAAAATAATTGTCTTAAAAGCAAATGGTCCAGTCTTTAGTGCCGGACACAATTTAAAAGAAATAAATCAACATCGAGTAGATCAAGATAAAGGTAAATCTTTTTTTAAAATGTTAATTGAGCGTTGTAGTGAATTAATGTTAACAATTATCAAATATCCTATACCGGTCATAGCGATGATACAAGGGATGGCGACGGCGGCAGGATGTCAGTTAATTGCGAGTTGTGATTTGGCAATAGCAGTCAATAGCGCCAAATTTGCAACACCGGGTGTGAATATCGGTTTGTTTTGCTCGACACCCATGGTTGCTTTAACAAGAAATGTATTGAGTAAACATGCCATGGAAATGTTATTGACTGGTGAAGCAATTGATGCAGAAACGGCAGAAAAAATTGGCTTAATTAATAAAGCTGTTGAAAATCTAGAAGAAGCGACGAATGAGTTAATTTCTAAAATTATAAGTAAACCAAAACCTGTGATTAAAATGGGAAAAAAGGCATTTTATCAACAGATGAATCTATCTATAGATGACGCTTATCAACATGTTGGTGCTATCATGATTGAAAATTTATTGCATGGTGATTGCATCGAAGGTGTTAATGCATTTATTGAAAAACGTTCACCACGATGGCCAGATTCTGATTAATGCAGTGAACCAAAAAAGCCAACTATGACCATTGTCTTTTACATATTTATTGAAAACTCTTTGTTTTAGGACACTTTGCTTTTATCAATTAATAGGGTGATTTTCCTGTATTGAATTAGCGCTAAAAACAAGTTGTAATAATAATTCTGATATTGGGATATTTTTCTTCAAACATAAGGCCATGTTCAGTGTATTAACGAATACCTTGATGACGATAGGTATAGCTTACTGAGTGCTTTATGTTTGCTTATAGAAGAAATAGAAGTTATGTCCAACAGGGCTTAGAAATTGGTAAAAAAGTAATTGGATTTCCATTTCGTTTACTAGGAAAAGCGATTGGAAAAATTCCATTACCCGAGAATATCAAGAAATCTGCTGCGACATTAAAAAAACTGATGCCGTTTTTTAAACCCGAAAGTCAAACTGAAGTCATTGATACAGTTAAAGCCGGTAGTGTTGCAGTAGGAACGATGGTGATCACGGCTGCCATTCCAACTTTATTTCGCGAATTAAATAATGCGGTTAAAAACCAATTAGCAGAGCCCCCAAGTGAAGCAGCTCTTTATAATCAATTTGTTTTTGGCATTGTATTAGCTTATGGTTGTGGCTGGACATTATCACAAATTTCATATTCTGCTCGTAAAATTCTAATTGGTCGAATATCTGATACGGGTGTTAGAAAATTTCAACAAACGATGATTACCGAGGTAGCGGAATTATCTCACGAACAATATATTAAAATGGATAGTGATAAATTTATCGGAGCACTAAATCGCGCATCCAGTTCAACGTTTCGAATTTGTCAATCGCTTGCTACAACATTAGTGCCATTAGCCGGTCAAATTACGATTTCATTATTTGATATCTCATATCATTACGGGATTTCATTTGGTGTGGGGTCGTTTGCAGTTTTAGCGGTTTGTCATATTTACGCAGCCAAAACAATGGATTTACAAAATGGCGCAGAAAAAGAATGGCAAGAAATATCTAAAGAAGTTGATGCTAGCACCGCACATCTAGTAAAAAATTATGAAACGATTCATTTTAATCATCAATTGCGAAGAGAATTAGCGAGTCATGCGACACTATTACAAGCGCGAGATCTTAAAAATGATCATAAAACAAAATTATATGAAGTCACACCCGCTGGATTAACAATTATCACCGGATTAAGTTTAACCGCATTATTAACCAGAGTTTCGCAAGGTGATTATAGTCTAGAAGATTTTAGCGCGATAAACATGTATATGGTTGCCGTAATTCAAAGTGCTTTTCAAATGAGTTGGGCATTCACTGAGTTACAGCAAGGTATATCAAGCGTTGATGAATCATTAAGTATGCTTGAAGATACGATCGAGGGAGATAGAAAACGAGAAGCGGAAATTATACATCTACGAGCAGAGATCCCAAGAACTTGGCAATCGCTTCTCTTTAGGGATGTGGGATTGCAATATGGAGATAAACAAGCATTATCGAAAATCAATTTACAATTTGAACAAGCACAAATAACGGCTTTAGTGGGTGAAAGTGGTTCAGGTAAAACATCGCTAACACGTTTACTATTTCGATTTTATGATCCCTCGCAGGGGATTATATTGATCAATGGTGAAATGAATATTAAAGCATTAAACGCCTTTCAATATCGTTCTCAAATTGCCATTTGTTCTAATACAAAAATTGTGCCTGGGAGTTTATTTGATAATTTGAGTTATGGATCAATCGTTAAAAAAGATAGAATCATTGAGTTGATGAAAGAATTAAAATTAGAAACATTATGTGAACAATTAGATGAGCCAATGTCAGCGTTAAACTTATCAAATGGTCAATTACAACGCTTGGGTATTATTAGAACGTTATTAAAAAGAGATTGCCAAGTCTTTATTCTAGATGAAGTCACATCAGCACTTGATCCACAAACTAAACTAATAGCAATGGATTGTATAAAACGCGAAACTAAAAATAAAATCGTAATATTCATCAGTCATGACTTTGAATTAATTGAACAGTATAGTGATAAAGTAGCAGTTATTAAAAATGGTGAAATTGCACAACTTGGCACACCAATAGAGCTAGCTAATCAAGAAGGCTTATATCGTCAATTATTAGAACCACACTTAAAATCTGGTACGCGAAAGGATAATTCATAGTGGTCATTAAGATTTTGCTTCTGGCTGAAAATTTAATTGAATATATTTCACAGCCAAATCAATACGATTTCTTGCATTAAATTTTTCACGCAAAATTAAAATATAATGTTCGATTGTTTTAGGTGATAAAGTTAATTTTTTGGCGATTTCTTTATCTGTTAGACCTTGGCTAAGATAATATAGGCATTGAATTTGACGATGTGTTAATTTATTGCCATCTTCATCAATAATGACATGCTGAGGTGAATTATCACTAAATAATTTATCAAATAATTCTTTTTTCTTCATCCAAAAGCAAACACCCATGATCCCAATCACTTGTTGATTATATTTACTCTTAACCGGGGTTTTATAACTTAAAACTAAACTTTCTTCACCTAATCGGGTGAAACCGGGCTCAATAAAAACATTGGCTTTTTCGTGATACATGACGGATAAATTATGTTGGCGTAACATCGGGGCGAAATCGCGCCAATATAAATCGTAATTCGTGCAACCAAAAATATCTGAGCCTTTTTCATAGCCAACTGATTTAGCTTGGGTATCGTTACAACCAATAATTTTGCCCTCTTTATCTTCCCAGGAAATATGAAAAGGCAAATTAAGTTTTTGATCTTCAGCTAACTCAGCGACACGTTCAGGATCAGCAATTCTCATTAAATCAATAAGATTGGTCATAGTGAGTATTCGTCGTTAGTCTCGTTAAGTTTATATGATAACAAAATATGCATGGGGTTGATATCAGTAATTTATTACTGATATCTTCTGGTATTATTCAAACTGATAAATTCGATAAAATTTGTAAAGTATTAAAGAATTTTTTTTACAACTTTCGCAAAAGTCATAGCCGGATCCTCGCCATCTGTTAAAACACCTCGCATGCAACCTGAAGAGTGAATTTGACCGGGTAAAATTATTTTATCGACCTTGATACCCTCAGCTTTTAATTTATCGAAATAAGCGATGGAATCCCAAAATAAACGATCATATTCCGCAATTAAGAAAGTCGTTGGTGGAATAAATTGACTATCATTAAAGTAATAGGGTGAAAGTATGGGATCAGCTAAATTAGGAAAATCTGTTTTGATAGTATTAATAATATAATCTAATCCTTCTTCATTTAGTAAGGCATCTTGATTGGATTTTTCATCATTAATTTGATTATTTCCTGTAAAATCAAAAAAACCGTTATATAAAATTTGATGTTGAATGGTAAATTGATTTTTACATAATTGGCTGGTTATAACTGCACTGCAATTGGCACCACTACTTAATCCACTTAATATAATTTTGTCAGGATTAATCTTAAAGAAAGAAGCGTTATTAATAATATGTAATGTAATATCAAAACTATCTAAAATACTTGTTGGAATTGGAAATTCTGGGGCAAAACGATAATTAGGGATTATTACTTTAACACCAGCATAATGAGCGATACGCGAAGCGATAATCGCATTTGATTCAAATAAATCGCAAATATAGCCACAACCTGGATAGAAAAAGACGACAGGCGCCTTTTCTAATTGGGGATGAAAAATTCTAACTTGTATTTCGCTGCCATCTCTAACTTTTATTGAAAGATCATCATATGGCGCATCACTTGCATCACCAGATAAGTCTGAAAGAAAATCGAGCGCTTCACGATATTCTGAAATTGATAAATCGGCAAGTGGTGGAGAGGCATGATCAATTTGTGCTTGTTGTAATTTTTTTATAAGGTTCATTTCAGCTTTATGTAGCGGCATAATATTAAAATCTCTTCTTAGTAAAAGCTAATTTTACAATATTATATTATAAATAACCATGGTATAGCCCACATTCCGCGGATCTGAATTAGAGAAATTTCGGATTTTTCATGCTACGATGA
>CAYGUK010000080.1:0-19027 GCA_964352985.1 uncultured Legionellales bacterium | reverse complement strand
GAAAAACTCTCTTAATTTTTTAATATCGTGGTCTAGACATGGGGGTCACTTTATTCGAGATAAAAAACCTTCAACCAGTACGTCATGAAATTTATTTTTTATTCGTTTGAGAACGCTTTAAATTGTGGGAATCAATATATCACGTTGGCAGAAAGTTTTTTAAATTTTCATTAATGTTACTAGTTTACTTAGCAATCATTTAATCTAATAACTAATTTTAATTCAATTATTAATAGATTATTTTTTGGGATATATCGATTGAGAATTTTTTTTGTAAAGCACACATGAATTACCCTAATTCGTAATGGAATTTCTTTAGATAATTTTAGCATTGCAATATAAATTCAAGTACTAAGCTTAATTTTAATTGCATTTATACATGTTATTGATAAGCCCCACTCTAATTACCCCATTGACAATGGGATAATTCATGCTATTTACCCCATTGACAATGGGGTAAATATTAGATAATATCCCATTTATAATGGAGTAAATGCTATGACACTCTCTTCACAGTCACTTAAAAGCATTATCTTTGACCAAAAAGAAGATAAGAATATGCCGTCAGATTATCATCATCGTAGCGCGGAAGAAAAATTATCCACTTTGTTAAAAAACAAAGAAGTCACCGTAATAACAGGGATCAGACGCTCTGGAAAATCTGTGCTAATGCATTACTTACGCAAAAAAGCTAAAGAAAGTGATTATTATTTTAATTTTGAGGATGATCGATTAGCCACTTTTAGTAATGAAGATTTTCAATTACTTTATGAAATATTATTAGAATTATATGGTGAGCAACACACATTTTATTTTGATGAAATACAAAATATTCCTGGATGGGAAATGTTTGTGCGTCGATTATATAATGGTGGCAATAAAATAATAATAACCGGTTCAAATGCCACATTATTTAGTGATGAATTAGGCACAAAATTAACTGGTCGCTATATAGATCTTAAAATATATCCTTTTTCATTTTACGAATTTGCTTATCATAGAGATCCACATAATATTACCCAAGAAAACTTATCATCAAAGCAAGCTGCTAAAGTAAAACAATTATTCAATGATTATTGCATTTATGGTGGAATACCGGAATACTCAAAAAATCAGCAAATCGAATATTTGCATAGCTTATATGAGAGTATTCTTTATCGTGATATTGTTTCCAGATACAAACTGACTAACGCAACAACGCTAAAAAAATTAGTGTTTTTCCTCGCAAGTAATTGTAGCAAAGAAACCACATATGTCGCATTACAAAAATTATTAGGTATTGGCAGCTCTACAACAATATCTGATTATTGTGGATATTTAGAAAATAGTTATTTATGCTTTTTTCTAAATCGCTACAGCACATCGGTAAAAGCTCAATTACGTTCACCTAAAAAAGTGTATTTCATTGATCATGCTCTTGCAAAATCATTAGGTTTTTCAATCAGTGAAGATTATGGCAGGATGTTAGAAAATATAATCTTTATCGAGTTAAAGCGGAGAAATAAAGTAATTTATTATCACAAAGGCGAAAAAGAATGTGACTTTATCATCCATAAAGGGTCAAGAATTGTTGAAGCAATTCAAGTTAGTCAAACGCTTGTTGATCCAAAAACAAAACAACGTGAAATAGAAGGATTGTTAGATGCAATCTCCACATATTCACTGAATGAAGGTTTTATTCTGACTGAAAATGAACAAGCCATAGAAAAAATATCACAAGCAGGTAAAACAATTACCATTCACATAGTCCCAATATGGAAATGGCTAATTTCATCATATTGAAAGAAATCAAAATAAAATAACTGTGGCTAGATACTCAAAAATAGTAACTCTCATTAATATAAAAATCATCATTCCATTTCTTAGAAAATGGAATGATGATTAATCTTTATTTTACTTCAATGGTTTTTTGACCTTTTTCCCAATTACAGGGGCACAATTGATTTGTTTGTAACGCATCTAAAACACGCAACACTTCATCAGGATTGCGACCAACATTCAGATCAGTCACAGAAACAAAACGGATCACACCGTTAGGATCCACAATAAAAGTCGCACGTTCTGTCACACCTTTATCTTTGTTAAGAATACCAAGTGCTTGTCCTAATTCTCTTTTCACATCGGCAAGCATGGGAAAAGGCAAATCGTGTAAATCAGGATGATCTTTACGCCAAGCCAAATGAACAAATTCACTATCGATACTCGCACCTAATAATTGTGCTTCTCGTTGTTTAAATTTTTCATTCAATTTAGCAAAACCCGCAATTTCAGTTGGACAAACAAATGTAAAATCCATCGGCCAAAAGAATAAGACTAGCCATTGCCCAGCAAAAGATTGATTATCGATGCTAGTAAAAGCATCGGATATATCGGTATTCACTGTTGCTGTTAAATTAAATTCAGGAAAATTATCACCTACGGTTAACATGTTTTTACTCCTCTATGGTATGAATGAGTGTTATAACGCAAGCGCTTTTTTCAGTAAAATTGATTGTTTAACTTGTATCGATTTGTAATATGAATCATAAACCGGTTTGAACCACAAACTAAACTCAAGGTAATTAGGGACAGAAATAAAATTTAAGTATAAGAATCAGATGGTTATTAGAATATAATTTTTTGATGCCTCAAACAAAACTACAGCCGGTCACTGGGAATGTCCGGCTGCAGTCTCTTGAGGTAACGATTACTAACTAAGGAGAGTCAAATGAAACAGTCATATTTCATGACTTGGATTTATAATATCAAATGAATCTTAAGGAAATCTTAACCAGAGGCTTTTTTTAAAAAATTTTTTTACTAGACAAAATTCAGCAAAAAGCTTCCACCATTTACAACGTTTGTTATACTCCACAATCTTTTTAAACCTGGAGAATAAAATTGAAAAAATATCGTTGTATTATATGCGGTTTAATTTACGATGAAAAAGAAGGTTGGCCAGAAGATGATATCGCACCTGGTACCCGCTGGGAAGACGTACCTGATGATTGGCAATGCCCTGATTGTGGTGCTTCCAAAGAAGATTTTGAAATGGTAGAAATTTAACAATGAGTGATTTCCCTTGGCAAAATGCTATTTATGAATCCTCTTTGCTTTTTGAACCCATTAGTAAAATTGCAAAACGATTTAATAAATTTAATACTTGGCCAACGCTCAGTGATATTAATGACGATTTGTCAAATAGTCAGCAACAAATATTAACTGCTTCTAATCAGCCCATTAAATTTGTCGCACAAGATTTACAACAACATGAATTTGACGATGGTTATGAGCAACGTATTTATAAATCTGGAGAAATTCAAACCAGAGAAAATAATTGGCATGACTTTTTTAACATGCTAGTTTGGCGTAGCTTTCCAACAACTAAAGCACAAATAAATCGACTTCATTATTTTGAGTCTCTAAAACAAATTAATAAAGACAACGTTAGAAATTCAACACAAGATAAAATCGCCTTATTTGATGAATGCGGTGTTATTGTCACATCAAGTGAATCTTATTTGCTAGAACTATTATTAGATTTTCGCTGGGATACCTTATTTTGGCAGTGCCGTGAAGCAGTCAAAAAACATATGCGTTTTTTTATTTTTGGTCATGCCCTTTATGAAAAAGCATTATCACCTTTTATTGGTTTTACTGGTATGAGTTTAATGTTTAAAACCAAATCAACATTTAATCAATGGCCTCAAAATAAACAGCTTAAACAAGTCGATAAAATGACAGCTAACTATATTGCAAATCTTCCTAGACCTAGTCGTGCAAATAAATTCATGCCGCTACCTATACTAGGTGTTCCTGACTGGCATAATGATAATAACAATAAAAACTTTTATCTTAATACTGAATATTTTCGACCCAAAAGAAAATAATTTTTTTATTTTCTTTTTATTAAAACCACTTTCTTACGTAAATAGACATGATGTAATTTAAATCTTTAGTCTCTAAAATAGAATACATTGAAAATAAAATATTAGATGAGACTTATTATAAATGACACCAGAGAGTAATATAAACATCATCAATGAAAATAATATTTACCAACAATATTTTTGTCCCCTTAATCAAGCCTATACTCTAAATCCTGTTGAAGCAAATTGTGGTAACAGCCATTTATTTGATGAAACCGGTTTTACTCATTATCTCGATTCAATTCAATATCAAGAAACTAAATGCTGTCCGCTCTGTAAAAATGAACTTAAATTAGAAAATGGTGAATATTTTACGCCAGTCATTTTAAGTGATGAAACTAAAAAAAATATTTTAAATGCTATCCCTGAAGGTGAATCTGTTATTCAAACTCCTTCTGAATCCGTCATTTTGATTAATCCACCACAACAAGTTAATAATCGTAATTTAATAAACCTACAAACTCACACTCGTATTTTTAGTACGGCGTTGATTCTAACAGGTATTCCTTCTGCAATTTCAACATGTCTGAATTCATGTATTGGATTTTTCCATCAAAGACAAAGACCTGAACATCAACATCTTATTGAACCAGAGATAAGAGAAGCAGAACCCGAGAATAACGAAAATACAAACAGATATTTTTGTAATTTGTTATAAAAATTCGAATAGCTTAATGATAATATCGAAGAGTTTAATATAAATTAACTGACTCAAATTTCTTAGTTATTCTCGCATTCATACCAAAATACTGGCTTCACCATTAAGGGGATATTTTAGATTATACATGAATAATAAAAATCAAGTTGAATATAAAAACTGTTAGCCTAGTATTATGAAAATCCGATCTTTTAAAAATTTTCTTTAGAATATTCTATTGATGAAATTTATTAATTCGGTGATGTTGAATATATTGATTAAATTTCAATCCCGTTCCCAATATAATCGATATTAAAACAAAAATTAAACCCACAAAATCAAAATAAGTTAAATGTTCCCCTAAAAATATTGACGCCACAAAAATTGCACTAATTGGCATTACACCGACGAAAAGCGCAGATAAACTTGCTGGGACTAAACTTAAACCCGTCGGCCATAAAATAAAGAATGATGCGCTAAAACTTGCAGAAATTAATAAATAAAGCCAGATTTGCCAGTTAATTAATGAGAAGTCAGCGGCATGCCATTGCAAAACAGAAAAAGGAATAAACATAATACTGGTGATCAGCAATATCCAAGCACCAGAACGATAAGGTGCGATACTTTGAATTTGTCGTTTAGCCAAAATAGTGTAAAAAGCTTCTGGAATAATTGCTAAAAAAACAATAAATTTACCAAGCAAACTACTATCGCCACTATTTATTTCCCGCGCACTTAATCCTACAAAAATTAAACCTAACACCCCCAAGATGATCGAGAGAATACGCATTTTAGGTAATTTCTCGTGTAATACTAAATAAGAAAAAAGCGCGATTAATGCTGGAATAAAGCTAGTAATAATACCAGCGGCAATAGCAGTCGTTAAACACATACCACTGATGATTAATGTATTAAATAAAAAGTTAGCACATAATGCTTGAAAGATAAATAACCACCAGTCGGACTTTGTTAATTGTATAAAAATTGGTTGTGAAAAAAATATTTTTCTAATAACTAAAAAACTAAATAGTATTATACAAGACATCGAAAATCGGATTTGCAACAACACAAAAATAGGTAGTAATGTGACTAAAAATTTATTGATAACGATATTGGCTCCAACTAAGCCTTGTGCCAACGCTAATGCTACATATCCTAAATAAAGTTGCTTAGTTTTCATCACGATTTAGGATTCCTTTCAATAATCTAGGTGAAATTGCTTTAGCATAATAATATGCTTTTGTTTTTAAATAGTCATCCTGATTAAGTTCAGGATTTTGTTGATTATATTCTCGTCGTCTTTTTGTAATTTCATATAATGTAATAGAGGCTGCAACAGATAAATTTAAACTCTCAACCATGCCAAACATAGGAATCGAAAAATGATAATCACATTGATGAATTAATTCTTTACTTAATCCTCGATGCTCATTGCCAAATGTCACACAAAGTGGCACATCAATTGGTAATGTTTCTAAATCATAATCACCATCCAACAATGCACCCGCTATTTTAATTTGTCTTGTCTTCATGTGTTTTGTAAATTGTTGACAATTTGAATGTGATTTTATTGATAACCAATTAAAACTGCCTTGTGTTGTTTTACGTGCTTCCATGGAATAACCTTCACCATCTATAACATGCATACTCATGCAAGAAAATGCATCTGCGCTACGCAGGATAGCAGCCGCATTATGCGGATCGGCAGGTGCTTCTACTGCCACCTCAATCGAACTTAAGCGATGTGATAGCAATAGATTTATTTTTTGTTGACGATGAGAAGAAATGAAGGGAATAACTTTTTTGATAAATCGTTCAACACCAATAGGTGAAATTGCTTTTAAAAATGTATCCTGATCCACTATATCCCTTGATGCGCTAAGAGTGGATGTGCTTTACACCCACTCTCAATAAATTTAATTTTAATTTGCAGGTAAAATATCATTATCGTTGAATACAGAGTTAAAATTATCTTCTTCATCTTCATCAATTTCGTCATATGATGCTTCTCGCTCAACATAACTAGATTGCTCTTTTTCAGGCTCAGCAAAGACATGAGCTTCTTCTATGACAGGTTGATGTTTTGCGACTTTGTCTTGTACTTGACGTTTGGTATTGCGTGTTGTCTTACGCTTGACGGTTTTTGCAACTTTTACACTTTTAGCACTTTCTTTTAAAGCGCGTTTTTCTTCTTGAAATGCTGCAACATATTGTTTGTGCCGAATTTTTGCTTTTTCTACAGCTATTTTTGCCGCACTCACGCTATCTTGAACTGCAACTAATTCTTTATTTGCATTGTCCAATGCCTTTTTAGCATTATTAACTTGTGTACGTGCAGCGCCTGTTTTCTTTACACTGTTTTTTGCATTCAATTCCTTGTGACGTTTACGAGCTGTTTCAACCTTTTTCTTAACTTTTAATACATTTGCCTTAGCAGATTGTAATTTCTGATTCGCCTCAGTGACTTCTTTTGCTAATTGTTTGATAACTTGATCTTGGCAAACTTGCAGCTTGGCGATGAGTTCATCACTTTTTAACTTAATAACTTTAGCTTGTTTTTTTACCTTCTTTGCTACTGTTTTCTTGGTTTTGCTGGTGCGTTTTGCTGGTGATGCTTTTCCTCTTGGCATGATGTTCTCCTAATTTTATTTAAAGTGATAATAGTCAAACTTAAATACTACTTTCTTTTTTCAAGAATATAAATCGAATTCTAAATTTTTTTTAACTTTATTTAATACGAGACATGATATAACTTGGAGTTATTACATTACTTGAATATTCCCTATCCTTTTTGATATTTTAAGTAATCATTTTATTTGATTAGGAAAAGCGTTAACAAAATGAAACAAGCCAGTAAATTGAGATCGAATTGGATTGTAGCTCGAACTGTATTAACAACAATGCGTTATTGTTTTAACGTAATCTTTGCAAGTCTCATCGTCAAAAATAAACGTCATGTTTTTGATAATTATGCTAGACGTTGGTCAAAAGCTTTATTACGTTACCCAAGAGTTAATCTAGAAGTGATTAATCCAACTCAATTTACACCACAAGAAAATTCGCAATATATTATTATGAGCAATCATATTAGTCATTACGATATACCACTTATTTTTTGCGCTTTTCCATCGGGTAGCATTCGCATGCTTGCAAAATCAGAACTTTATCGAATTCCCTTATTTGGCCGGGCGTTACGTGCTGGAGAATTTCCTCCTATTGATCGTAAAAATCGTGAAGTCGCCTTACGCAATCTCGACTATGCAAAAGAACTCATGCAAAAAGGTATAATGATTTGGATATCACCAGAAGGTACTCGCTCTCGCACAAACACATTGGGATCTTTCAAAAAAGGCGGATTTATGATGGCATTGCAAACTGGCGCAACAATAATTCCTGTTGGTATTAAAGGTTCATTTGAAATTTTACCACCTCAAACCAAACAATATACTTTAGAACAAACTGCAACGGTTACAATCGGCCGCCCCATCGATAGTAAAGATTACTCTATTAGAACACGAGAAGCGTTAATGAATGAAGTAGAAAAACAAATTCGTGAATTAACAGCGCAAAGTTTATAGTACCATTATTCCTTCAATTTCAATTAAGACATCTTTAGGAAGACGACTTACTTCTACAGCAGCACGTGCTGGATAAGGCGCAGACATAAATGTCGTCATCACTTCATTAATGACAGCAAAATTATTAAGATCAGTTAAATACACATTTAATTTCACCAATTTAGATAAATCACCACCGGCTGCTTCGCACACTGCTTTGATATTTTGAAAAACTTGTTGTGTTTGTTCTGTAAATTGGTTTGAGACTACTTCCATTGAGATAGGATCAAGGGGAATCTGGCCTGAAAGGTAAACCGTATTGCCCACTTTGACAGCTTGTGAGTAAGTTCCTATAGCGCTAGGTGCTTTATTGGTTTTAATAATTTCTTTAGTCATGATTTACTTATTCCTTATGATACGAACTACAGATTTAGTTGCGCGAATACGGCGCATTACACGTGCTAAATGGACACGATTTATCACTGATACTGTTAACGAAACATTGTGATAACGTCCTTCACGTTGGTCAACGCTGATGTTATCTATGTTTGCTTCAGCATTTGCAATCGATGTTGCTAAAGAAGCTAGCGCACCACGATGATTTGCAATTTCAACTTGTAAGTCAACTTGAAAGTCATGATCGATATTATCTTCCCAGACAAGTGGAATATAATTTTCTGAGCGATATTCGATATTTGCAATTTTTTTACAATTCTGAACATGGATGACTAAACCTTTTCCTTTATCTAAGACACCAATAATGTCATCTCCAGGAATAGGTCGGCAACATTGCGCGTAAGTTACAACCATGCCTTCACTTCCTTTAATAGCTAAAGGTTGGTTATTCGACATGATTTTTTCTTCTTTACTTTCGAGAGTATGATCATCCGATAATCGACTGGCAACAACAACAGCAATTTGATTACCTAAGCCAATACTTTCGTAAAGTTGATCAAGGGATTTAAATTCATAATGAGCAATGACTGATTCAATTTTTTGTTCTGAAATTTTCTTCATGGGCACTTTTAATGTTTGCTCGAGCAATCGTTTACCCAAGGAAATGGATTCAGCGGCACGTTGTTTTTTCAGATAGTTTCGAATACTGCTGCGTGCTTTACCCGTCACCACAAAATTTAACCATGCAGGATTGGGACGTGCTCTGGGTGCGGTGATGACTTCAACGGTTTGTCCATTTGTTAACACAGTACTTAACGGTGCTAACTTACGATCAATTTTCGCGGCAACGCATGAGTTGCCAATATCAGAATGAACACCATAAGCAAAATCCACAGCAGTCGCCCCCTTTGGTAATTCAAAAATACCGCCTTTGGGCGTAAACACATAAACTTCATCAGGAAATAAATCTATTTTGACATTTTCAATAAACTCAATGGAATTACCTGTATTTTGCTGTAATTCTAAAAGACTCTTTAACCATTCACGTGCTCTGACTTGCGCATCGTTGGTCGACTCTGATCCTGATTTATAAATCCAATGTGACGCAATACCATTCTCAGCTAAGCGATTCATTTCTTCAGAACGAATTTGAATTTCAATGGGCACACCAAATGGGCCAAATAATGTAGTATGAAGAGATTGGTAACCATTTGCTTTGGGAATTGCAATATAATCTTTAAATCTTTCCGGAACGGGTTTATATAAATTGTGTACCGCGCCTAAAACGCGATAGCAGCTATCCATATTTTTAACAATGATACGAAACGCATAAACATCCATGATTTGTGATAGTGGTAGTTTTTTAAGGCGCATTTTTTTATAAATGCTGTAGAGATGTTTTTCACGCCCCCAAATTTTAACAAAATTCAATTGTGATCGCGTTAAAGCAGAGCGTAATGCTTTTTCAATGGTGGTGATAATTTTTTTACGATTACCATGCGAACGTTTAACATAATCTTCAAGAACTCGATAACGTAAAGGATACAGTGCGGCAAATCCCAAATCTTCAAATTCAATACGAAAGTTATGCATCCCTAACCGATTGGCAATCGGCGCATAAATATCTAAGGTTTCATGTGCGATACGTTTGCGTTTTAAAATATCTAGTGCGGTTAAAGTTCGCATATTATGAAGACGATCAGCAAGTTTAATGAGGATAACACGAATATCACGCGCCATCGCTAAAACCATTTTACGAAAATTTTCAGCTTGTGCTTCCGCTCGAGATTCAAACTTAATTTGAGTTAATTTAGAAACACCATCGACTAATTCTGCAACTTGAGAACCAAACTGAGCCGCAATATCACTTTTTTGCACTTCGGTATCTTCCAATACATCATGCAAAATTGCCGCCATGATACTTTCTGCATCCATGCGCATGTCGGCAAGTATACCGGCAACAGATAAAGGGTGAGTGATATAGGGTTCGCCGGTCCGTCTTGTTTGACCATCGTGCGCTAAGTCAGCACATTTATATGCGGCATAAATACTGTTGACTTGACCATCATCCAAGTACTCCTGCAGTTTTAGTTTCAGTGTATTAAACTGACTCATCAGCGCATTCCAATTGAATCATTGTTGGAAATTAGATGGCGACGTGACACGAGAAAGGATTGAATTATTATTCATTATCCTTGCGATCGACCGTATTGGCATCGATAAAACCACTGGCAATTTCACGTAGTGCCACAACGGTAGGTTTGTCGTTTTCCCAAGGTACGAGCGGGTCTTCTGCTGTTGTCGCTAGAATACGTGCGCGTTTAGAAGCAATCGTTACCAATGAAAACCGATTATTTACTTTTTGTAAACAATCTTCTACTGTAATTCGAGCCATGTATTTTCTCCATCTTACCTATTTTTATGTAATTAAGCTAAGTGTTGCTATTTTACGTTAAGTTTTATTTACTCGCCATCAATTTGTTGAGTAATTCACAGAGATAATGTTGTTGTGCGCCGATTTTAAGTCGCAAAGACAAAATAACCGCTCGCAATTCTGCAAGTGCGCGATCAAAACTATCATTGACAATAATATAATTGTAATCAGTGTAATGTGAAATTTCTGTTTGCGCTTCTTCAATTCTATGCTCAATATCATCTAATTGATCTTGGCCACGCTTTAATAATCGAGTACGCAAGGCTTCAAGTGAAGGTGGTAAAATAAAGACGCCAATCGCTTCAGGAAACAAACGACGAATTTGCTCTGCACCTTGCCAATCGATTTCTAAAATAACATCATAACCATCGCTTAATTGTTCTTCTACCCAATGTTGACCTGTTCCATAAAAGTTACCAAAGACTTCGGCATATTCTAAAAATAAGCCTTGATTAACCATCTCATGAAATTTTTCGACAGAGATAAAATGATAATCAACACTGTCTAATTCTTCTCGACGCATAGGACGCGTTGTATAAGATATAGATACCTTGATACATTCTAATTGGTCAACTACACCATGGACTAAACTTGTTTTACCCGCACCGCTCGGAGCTGAAATAACAAATAATCTTCCTGTCACTATTTTTCCTTATTCAATGTTTTGTACTTGTTCACGCATTTGATCGATGAGAACTTTTATTTCAACAGTTAAGCGGCTTATATTAATATCATTCGCTTTTGCTGCCAAGGTATTCGCCTCCCGATTTAATTCTTGCATTAAAAAATCCAAACGTCTCCCAACAGCGTCTTTCTGTTTAAGTGCGTGAGAGACTTCGTTTATATGCGTATTTAAGCGATCCAATTCTTCACTGATATCAGCTTTCTGCGCCATAATAGCAATTTCTTGTTGTAAGCGATTTTCATCATAATCTGCAGTTAAATTTTTTACTTTTTGTAATAATTTTTGCTGCTGGTTTTTCATGATGTTAGGCGATAACTTTTCAATCTCAGTAATTAAGGGTCTGAGATTAATTAATCGTTCGTTAATAAGTTCTGCTAATTGTTGGCCTTCTCTTACTCTAGCATCAATAAAATACTGCAATAATTTTGTAAATGAATCGAGTATTTGTAGATTTAAATCGGTAAAATCAGCTTCCTCGACTAAAATTACATCGGGCCAATTTAATAAATTACTCGGTGCTACCATTACCTCTTGCGTTAACTTTTGGCTAATTTGATTTGTTAAATCTGCTAGCTTATCAGCTAATGGCTGGTTTAGTGATAATTTAGGACAGTAGTTTTCACTTGGTTTAAATTTTAGCGTAATATCTATTTTGCCGCGTGAAATCACTTTCCTTAATTTTTCTCGTAAACTCACTTCAATATAGCGAAATTGTTCTGGTAAACGATAAGAACATTCTAAATAGCGGTGATTAACTGCCCGCATTTCCCAAATGACATTTCCCCAATCTCCCGCGTTAGTAATCGCGGCAAAAGCAGTCATGCTTTTAATCATAATAACCCTCTTACTGCAAAACATCACAAAGTTGATGCTAAATTGACGCAGTTTATCACATTTGTGAAAAACTATGCACTTTTGATCTATAATTACTATGAAGATACCAGGTAAAACTGATGAAATTATTAGATTTTTTAACATTTATTTTGATTGTATCTAGTCCAATAAGTTGGGCCGAGGTTATTGATTATGATGTTTCAAGACAAGTTAATGGCCCGCAATCTTGCGAATTATTTTGTGATAATCAATATCCATCAGTGGAACAAAATATGGAATATATCGAATGTGTTACAGCCTGTACGATACATGTTGGACATCATTGTGGTGATGATACAGTTCCTCTCATGAATTATGATTGCAAAGTGCAATTTAACCCTAATAACAACCAATTCAAAATTCAAAATCATCTGAAATAATTGTATTAAATGATTTTTCAAAATTTGGATCACCCACTCACGCAGGAAATCTCGCATATTGCACTGTAATCAGTGTATACTCTGCCCCCTCTCAAATCGTATTGTATAGGATAAATAATGAGGCCAAGTAATAGAGCGCATGATGAATTACGTGAAATCAATATTATTAGAAACTACACAAAATATGCTGAAGGTTCTGTCTTAGTTTGTTTTGGTGATACCAAAGTAATTTGCACAGCGAGTGTCACTGATAATATTCCTCGTTTTCTTAAAGGTACAGGCCAAGGTTGGATAACGGCAGAATATAGTATGTTACCGCGCGCAACACATGATCGTCATGATCGCGAAGCAGCTCGTGGCAAACAAGGAGGACGCACCCTTGAAATTCAACGCCTCATTGGTCGTTCATTAAGAGCTTGTGTCAATTTAAAATTATTAGGTGAACATACCATAAATATCGATTGTGATGTTATCCAAGCAGATGGCGGCACTCGCACCGCTTCAATTACAGGTGCTGCCGTAGCATTGAAAGACGCCGTTGATTATTTAATAAAACAAGGCAAAACAAAACAAAATCCCTGGCTAGGTTTAGTTGCATCTGTTTCAGTGGGTATTTTTAATAATCAGGCTGTATTGGATCTTGATTATAAGGAAGATTCAAATGCTGAAACGGATATGAATGTTGTTATGACTGAAGATGAAAAATTCATCGAAATCCAAGGCACAGCTGAATCGACACCTTTTAACCAAGAACAACTCTTTGACTTACTCAGTTTGGCGAAACTTGGAACAACAGATTTAATCGCAATGCAAAAAGCAGCACTATCAGCTTAAAATAACCCCGAGAATCCTATACAAAAGATTGTAATATTGATAGTATAGCCCTCGAGGAAATGCTTCGACGAGCCAAATCCTCAATTATCTGCCAGTTAAAGTTACTCTTTAGCTGGCTTTTTTAATGGCCCTATTTTTTTCTAAAACTGATTCAAATCTACAATTTCACTCATTCCAAGTTATCGTTCAATTACTAGTTCGAACTTTTTAAATGAATAGATAAAGCGCTAAAAAATGCTTTTTTGTTCTGTGACAAATTAAGCAAACATTACAAACTTCATAAAGCAAGCAATCAAACCTAGTGGTCGGTACATATCCTGTCAAAAACGTCATTTATCGTAAAAAAACAGCGAAATTAACAGTTTTTTAAAAAAAATTTCTCCAATTTTTTCAATTTAAATCATATAGATACAAACAGTTTTTAAAATTTTTTTAAAAATTTTTGTACTGATAATTGCCATTTATCAGACATCATATATACTGGTGCTGTTGTTTAACTTAAACATAAAAATAAAAGTTGCTTAAATAATTTAATATAACAATTCTATGGGCATTTCAAATATTCAAAATAGTGGTAAGGGAAATCTCACGATGGAAAGCAAAAAATCGAGTAGAGAAAGACTGATCGAGGCTAGCGGATATTTATTCCGAGTTAGAGGCTATAACAATACATCTATCGCAGATATTGCGGCAGCCTGTAATTTACGTAAAGCTAGCATATACCATCATATCAGCAGTAAAAAAGAATTAGGCATTGCCGTCTTAACGTTATTAAGTAAAGAATTTGATAATAACGTTTTTAACATTGCTTATGATGAAGCGCATTCTGAAAAAGAACGTTTAACAGCATTCGCTCACAAAATAGTAGATTATTTTACTAATCGTGAAGGCGGTTGCTTAATGGGAAATCTTTCCCTTGAATCTGTGGGACAAATTCCAGAATTCGAAACTATAATTAAATCTTATTTTAATAATTGGATCGATGCTGTAACACATTTACTAAGCCACCGTTATGGTTCTGAAGAAGCAAAATCAATTGCTGAAGATACTGTTTCTTGGTGCCAAGGCGCGATCATGATGTGTCGAATTTTTGGAAACTATACGCCACTTACGCGATTTAAAGATCAGGTAGTTGCATTACTTGAAACTAAATCGAAGAAAAATATTACTGATTCATCAGTTACAACAGATATATTATAATTTTCAATATATTTAATTAGTTACATGCGAAAGGAATCGCCGACATGAAAATGTTAAATGTTTTTCGAATAGAAAACACTTGCAAAAAAACCGTACACACATTAACCTACCGTACGACTGGCACACTTTTCGGCTATCGTTTTGTTACCCAGGAATATATTTAGCACTTGTTGGAGCATATGGAAATGATGAAAGACAAAATTGAGAATCCCCTTCTATCTAATTTAAGCACCGACCATTCGGATAATAATGTCTCTATTTATGAAAAAGTTGAATTGGATCACATATCCAAAATACGTCAACATTTTTCATGGATTGCCGATCCGATTTATCGAGCCAGCGAACTAGTTTGCAAAATGCCTTTTTATCGCTGGGTTGAAAAATTAGATTCCCCTACAGAGTTTAAATGTGCAGCAACTCAACTCTATTTTCACTCTGCAACTTTCCCCAAGGTATTAGGCTTAATGCTCGGCAATTCTTCTATGAAAGAAAATATGATGATGCCTTTTTACGCCAAGCACGCAGTGGGTGAAGCAGACCATCACGAATTATTAATGCGTTGGATGTTAAAACACCACGTGTTAGCTGATCGTGAAGAAATCAATAATGTCATTGTTACACCTGAAACAAATGCTTGTATTAATTTAGCTTATCAATTAGCCATAGAGCAAGATCGCTCAAAATGGCTAATTGCAATAAATTGTGGTATTGAGCGCTGCTCAAATGACTTCTTTAAGCGTGTTGCACCTAAAATGCATGCTTTAAAGGCGGGTAATATCTATTTCGATATCCATGTGGAAGCTGATGAATTCCATAGTATCCTAGGTTTAGAACATATCGAAGAAACAGAACCAGGCTCGCATCGTCGAAACATTTTAATCGCAAAAGGATTAGAAGGAATTAGTATGTGGGCAGCCATGTTACATTCTTGGATTGGAATTAATTATCATCCTAAATTTAATCTAGATGGCACTCTTGTTTAATTTCTAAAAATTAATTCGCAATAATTTACTCTTAGTAACAAAAACATTCCCCAAGACATGCTTTGGGGAATGTTAGTCGTAATCAATAATTAACGGCGCATGATCAGAAAAACGATGTTCTTTATAAATATTATCATGCTTAATTTTTTGCTTTAATCCCGGAGTCACAATTTGATAATCAATACGCCAACCAACATTTTTTTCCCACGCTTGTCCACGATTTGACCACCAAGTATATTGTTCATCTTGTTTATTCACTTCGCGGAAAGCATCGACATAACCCACTTTATTAAACAAGTCATCCATCCAAGCTCGTTCTTCAGGTAAACACCCAGAATTTTTTTGATTCCCTTTAAAATTTTTTATATCAATTTCTTTATGAACAGTATTCCAATCACCACAAATAATATATTCTCGACGTTTACGCTTAAACGCTTTAAGCTTATCTAAAAATTGATCCATAAATTTAAATTTAATCTGTTGTCGCTCATCACCGGAAGAACCAGAAGGTAAGTAAAGAGAAGCCACACTTAATGAACCAAAATCAGCTTGAATATAGCGACCTTCACTATCTGCAATATCAAATCCTAAACCCATGCTGATATTATCAGGCTTTTGCTTAGAATATATTGCAACACCACTATAGCCTTTTTTTTCTGCAGGAAAATAATGACAATGAAAACCTTTTGGATAAAACAAATCGTCAGTTAATTGTTCAACCTGCGCTTTTAACTCTTGAATACAAACCATATCGGCTTTTTGTTTTGCTAACCATTCAAAAAAACCTTTTCGAGCAGCGGCTCTAATTCCATTTACATTCACCGATATGACGCGCATGCTTCACCTTTCTCATTTTATAAAACATGTTAATATACCTCACTTGCTTTAAAATGCGAAGTACTGCAAAAAGATGTTAATTAAACTTTTAAAAATGATTCATTTAATTGGTGGTGTTACTTTTTTTGGGATCATCACAGCTGGTTTTTTTTATATTATTAACGCCTATAGAAAACATGATTCTATGCTTTTGCAATATGCTATAAAAACTAGTTTTTTTGGTGATATCCTTATAATTATTTTTATCATCATTCAGTATTATACGGGCACTGTGTTAATGCATAATGCGAATTTGTCGCTTGCCACGCCATGGGTGTTAGTTGCTTATATTGCTTTTAGTTTCGTCACGATTTTTTGGTTTTTATTAATTCTACTAAAAATTAAAATGATGCGTAGTCAAACTATCAGTTGGATTTATGTCAGTCTAAATATTTTGATTATCCTGTTATTTATTCTCATCATTCACGATGCTGTAATGCATGCAACTTATTTTAATTTTTGGTTAAGGAAATAGCGCATGTTATACCTGTGGTTGAAAATCATTCATGTTATTTCTAGCGCGATTTTATTTGGTACAGGGCTTGGCACTGCTTTTTATATGTTTTATGTTAATTGTCAGAAAAATATAAAATTAATCGCGCTTGCAACAAAACAAGTTGTCCTGGCCGATTGGTTATTTACAGGCAGCTCTGGCATCGTGCAAGTACTCACTGGTTTTGCAATGATTTATTTGAAACATTATTCATTTACAGCATTTTGGATAGTCGGTTCCATCATTGGTTATTGCATTGCCGGCCTTTGTTGGTTACCCGTTGTTTGGTTACAAATTCGTTGTCGCGATATCGCGCTTAAAGCATACCAAGATCAAACTGAATTACCTAAAATCTATTTTCGTTATTTCAATATATGGTGGCTTTTAGGCATTCTAGCATTTATTGCATTATTATTTGTATTTTACTTTATGGGCAACAAACCTTTATGACGTGATGAATATGAAATCGATACTCATTCTATTTAAAAGTCTTTTTAAAAAAAAGAATATCACGCTTAACTTTTATCGCTAACTTAACTATCATTACCTTACTTTTTGGGAGATAAAACACATGCCAGTTAACAAAAATGAATTTATAAAATTTGCAATAAAACAAGGAGTATTAAAATTTGGTGAATTTAAATTAAAGTCAGGTCGAATTAGTCCCTATTTTTTTAATGCGGGTTTATTTCAAACTGGTGAATCACTAGCAACATTAGGGCAATTTTATGCGGATGCCATTAAAGAATCGAATTTAAATTTCGATATTTTATTTGGCCCTGCGTATAAAGGGATCCCATTAGTTGCAAGCACCGCGATATCGTTATCTCTTCGCCATCAATTAAACTATCCTTATTGTTTTAACCGTAAAGAAGCCAAAGATCATGGTGAGGGTGGACAAATCGTTGGGGCGGCTTTACACGGAAAAGTATTAATCGTTGATGATGTCATTACAGCTGGAACAGCTATACGAGAATCCATGCAATTTATAAAAGAAGCGAATGCCACGCTTGCCGGCATTATTGTCACACTTGATCGCATGGAAAAAGGTCAACATGACCTATCAGCAATTGAAGAAATTAAACACAATTACAATATCGAAGTGATAACGATTATTAATTTCCATGATTTAGTTTGTTATTTACAACAAGATGAAAAAAATAAAGAATTGTTGCAACAAATGCACGAATATCATGTAAAATATGGCTGCAACTAACGCAATAGGGATTTATTATGAAAAAGTGGCTCATCATTATTTTGTCAATATTATCAATCAATGGATTTGCTGAACATATATATCGTTCAGTCGATAAAAATGGCACCGTCACTTTTTCTGATAGACCAATATCGGGTAATCAAAAACAAAAACTTGTTGAACTTGGCCAACCCTCTACCTATCAAGTAAGAGAAACAAGTAATAAACCCTCTGCTGAAATAGCCAAAGAGCAACATACCTTAAATAAAATTTCAAACCAAGCGAGCCAACGAAATCAAGCAAAAACAGAACTCATCGAAGCTTATAAAAACTTAAAACACGCTAAAGTAAAATTAAAAAATCAAATTGCTAAATTAAATCACGCTAAAAATAAATTAAGTGAAATTCCACCGACCATTGATAAACAAATTCAAGCCCAACAAACAAAAGTTTATCTTGACGAACAAGCCTTAAATAATGCCAGAATGCAACTAGCAGATGCCCAACAAAATGTGGCAAATAAAGAGCAAGAACTAAAAAAATATAGACTATTTCTATCTGTAATTACTGTAGTTA
>CAYGUK010000079.1:0-19125 GCA_964352985.1 uncultured Legionellales bacterium | reverse complement strand
AACTCGCGACCCCAACCTTGGCAAGGTTGTGCTCTACCAACTGAGCTATTCCCGCCTAACTCTTACTAATAATTAAATTAGTATTTTTTATCCTTATACTTTAATTAATAAATAATTAAAGTTTCTAAATCTCTATTTTCATTAAAAATTCAGAACCGCTATTATTCCTTTTTTACGCTTAATGTCAAGTCCGGCCACGCAGCTTTTATATACATTACCATCGACCAAAGCGTTAAGAGCGCAGCAGTATACAGTAAAATATAGCCAGTAATCAAAATTAATTTCGAACCGCCTTTTTGGTAGGTAACAAGAAAGACTAATGCAAACATTTGCACAATTGTTTTTACTTTACCCACGACAGAAACAGCAACACTCGCTCTCGAACCAATCTCAGCCATCCACTCTCTTAATGCAGATATAACTATTTCACGCCCCACAATAATAGCAGCAGGAATCGTCATAAACCGTAAATAAGGTTCTCCAACTAATAATACTAAGGCAACAGCAACAATTAATTTATCTGCAACGGGATCAAGAAATGTACCGAGAGGTGAAACTTGATTAAGTGTTCTTGCGAGCATGCCATCAAACCAATCTGTAATACATGCGACGGCAAATATGCTAGCAGCTGCAACATGTCCCCAATGAAACGGCATGTAAAAAGCAATAACAAAAATTGGAATAAGAATAATTCTAGTTAAAGTTAACGCGTTAGGTAAATTCATGCTCATCCATGATTAATTGTAGAATGGGCTTATCGTAGCCCAAAATTCACTCAATGAAAAGAATCATAGATTCGTTTTGCCAATTCCTTAGAGATCCCTTTTACTTTTGCTATTTCATCGATACTTGCGCCTTTTAATGCTTGTAAACCACCAAAGTGTTGGAGAATTTCTCTACGACGCTTTTGACCAACCCCAGCGATATCTTCTAATGTGGACGTGGTTCTTGATTTTGCTCGTTTATTTCGATGTCCTGTAATAGCAAATCGATGTGATTCATCTCTAAGCTCTAATAAGACATGCAAACTCTCTAAATGATCATTAACATAAAGGGGATTTGCTTGCCCCTGAATAATTAAATTTTCATACCCTACTTTGCGCGTAGGACCTTTGGCTAAACCCAATAAGGTAGCAGAAGTAAATTGCAATTCTTGTAAAACCTCAAACGCTTTCGCCACTTGTCCTTTGCCGCCATCGATGAGAATAATATCGGGCAGTGAGGCATCTTGCTCGATTAATTTGCTATAGCGTCTTCTCACAACTTCTGCGATAGCACCATAATCATCACTGGCTTTAACAGTTTTGATATTAAAGCGTCGATATAAATCATTGCGTGTTCCACTTTCATCATAAACTACACAAGATGCCATTGTTGCTTCACCTTGGGTATGACTGATATCAAAACATTCTATACGATTTGGTCGCTCGTCGAGTTTTAATAGTTTTTGTAATAACGTGAGTCGATGTGTAATTAAAGATTTATTATGACTTAATTTTTTAAGCGCTTGTTCTGCATTTTCTCTTGCCATATTCAACCATTTCATTTTTTGTCCGCGATTAGGACTTTCAATGATAACCTTGCGTTTTGTCATTTCGGATAATGTTTCAGCCAACCATATCGTTTCATCAATACTGCTTGGAACAATAATATTATCGGGAATATCATTATGATGTTTATTTATATAATACTGGGTTAGAAATGCATTTAAAATTTCTGTTTCTGAAGTGTCTTTAGGAATTTTTGGAAAATAACTTTTACTTCCTAATAGTTGTCCATTTCTTAAAAATATAATTTCCACACAAGCAACTTGGTGATTAATAATCAATGCTATTGCATCAAGGTTAATTGCATTTTTTTCGATATTTTGTTGTTCTTGAACATAATATAAATGCTTAATCAAATCGCGAAAACGGGCGGCTTCTTCATAGTGTTGCATATTGGAAGCTTGATTCATTTTGTTTTTAATTTCTTCGATGATGGTATTATTTTTTCCTTGCAAAAATAATTCAGCGTGATGAATTGAATGTTGATAATCAGTGGTGGATATTAATTCCACACAAGGCGCACTACATCGTTTTATCTGATATTGTAAACAAGGTCTAGAGCGATTTTTAAAAAAAGAATTACTGCATTGTCTGATCTGAAAAAGTTTTTGTAATAAATGAAGACTTTTACGTGCACTACCTGCATTAGGATACGGACCAAAATATTTGCCTTTCTTTTTTTTACTGCCACGATAAACATCAAGCCGCGGATAATCATCTTGTGATGATAAATATAAATAGGGATAACTTTTATCATCACGAAATAATACATTGTAACGAGGTCGATGTTCTTTGATGAGATTATTTTCTAAAATGAGAGCTTCACTTTCGCTCGCTGTCACAATAATTTTTATGTCGCGAACAAGCTGCATTAATTTTGTGGTTTTAGTATCTAAGCTTTTATTAAAATAATTCGAGACTCTTTTTTTTAAATTTCTGGCTTTACCGACATAAATAATATCAGCTGCTTCATTTAGCATTTGATAAATTCCGGGATGTTCCGTTAAATTTTTAAGAAAAAGACTTTTATCAAAAGGTAATGAATTACTTTCATCTTTTGACATAGAGAAACACAATTTTAAGACTGAGTCTCAGGATCTAATAGTCCATAGCGAATTGCCAGATGGGTTAATTCCACATCGCTATTAATGTTTAATTTTTCAAATAAACGATAACGATAACTGTTGACCGTTTTTGGGCTCAAGCACAGCTTAGTTGAGATGTCTTGAACTTTTTGGCCACTCGTGATCATGATCATCACTTGTAGTTCTCTTTCTGATAAAACATCAAAAGGAGAAGCTTCATTATCGGATAAATGTTTTAGTGCTAATTGCTGCGCAATCACAGGACTTATATATCGTTGTCCAGCATTCACTGCTTTAATTGCTTGCACCATTTCATCAACACCACAATCTTTTGTTAAATAACCAGCAGCCCCGGCTTGTAACAAACGAGAGGGAAATGGATCTTCATCACATGCAGTTAAAACTAGAATTTTAATATCGGGATCAATTCGTAAGAGTTTACGAGTTGCTTCTAAACCGCCGATACCTGGCATTTTAACATCCATTAAAACAACTTGTGGAGTTGTTTTGCGGGCGACATTAATCGCGATTTCGCCACTCTCGGCTTCTCCGACGACTTTTAAGCCCGATTGATCTGCTAACAACCGTTTAATCCCTGCACGAATCAAGTCGTGATCATCGACTAACATTACTTTAATCAAGGTGTGTGTCCTTTTATTCTGTGTTGTTACAGTTGGCGGAGAGACAGGGATTCGAACCCTGGGAAGGGGATTACCCTTCAACGGTTTTCAAGACCGCCGCTTTCGACCGCTCAGCCATCTCTCCGGATCTGATTACAGAGGAATGAAGACAACAGATAATAGCAAAATATATAATTGTGTGTCTTCAATTATCTTTAACTGTCATCAAAATCCTGACGCCACCATTTATACCAGTGTTGGTGTTTTATCAACCATTCTAGAATACCTGAAAAATGCTTGTTGGCAAAGCACTTATGCGCTTTTTTGACGAAACTGGTGCATGTTGACAGAAATCGCTTAGAGGTTAGTAAGAAATTGGCCAAAATTTTGCTTCCATCGAACTTTCTATTGAAATTTAAATCAAAAAGTAATGGATAAATACACGTGATTAATAATAAAATCTTACTTGATTTCTTGTATTTAGCCCATATGTGTTAAAATATAAGTATAGTTAGTTAAAAATGGAGCCAAATTATGCAACAAAACGATAATGTAGTTGTGCGCCGCAACGAGTCGATACTCTCAACTCATAAGGTCTTGCGCAACACATACATTCTATTAAGCTTTACTCTACTATTCAGCGCGTTGATGGCTGGTGTTGCAATGGTAACCAATGCACCACCTCTCAATCCCATTATTGTGCTGGTTGGTTACATGGGCCTACTCTTTCTAACAATGGGGCTGCGCAATAGTCCTTTCGGATTAATTTCAGTGTTTGCTTTCACAGGATTTCTCGGTTGGACCCTAGGACCGATGTTAAATGCCTATATTCATGTCTTTTCAAATGGCGCTGAAATTATAATGACAGCACTCGGTGGTACCGGTGTAATATTTTTTGCTTTGTCCGCTTACGTGCTTGTCACTAAAAAAGATTTCAGTTTTCTCGGCGGATTTTTATTTATCGGATTATTACTTGCTATTCTTGCCTCTATAGCAGGAATCTTTTTCAACGTCCCAGGTTTGCAATTAGCTGTTTCCTGCGCGGTCGTTTTAATCGCCTCTGGTTTAATATTATTTGATACCAGTCGCATTATCCATAATGGTGAAACCAATTACATTATGGCAACGATTGCACTGTATCTCGATATTTATATGTTATTTGTTAACTTGCTAAATATTCTTTCTGCCTTAGCTGGAGAAAAGTAAGTGATTTAAACCTTTCAATTTAAAAAGCCCTTTAATAAAAAGGGCTTTTTTTTATAGTTAACATTAAAGAGTTTGTTCAAGTTGAAAATGATGATGATTATTTTGTAAAGTCGATAATGAAATCAAATCACTTTCTCCGAAATTAAGTGTTGATAAAGACGCTTCACTATTTACATTAATGTCAAAATCCATGTTTGATACGGTTCCAAAAATATCAGTCATGGTGAGCGTTTTAATGGTTGTTCCCTCGTAGGCAACGACATCTTTTTGCGCCTCACCGTAATTCACATTAATCTTATAGTGACCATAAGCATGTGACGATGAAATACCAAGGGTATAATTTTCACCAGCATTTACTTCAAATGAAAGCAGATTAAAATCTGCTTTAGCATCGTCTATTCCAGCAGTTAACCAATCAATATTGATCATACTTAATCCCGAAGCTGTTGCCGTAAAATTAATAATGCCTGTTTCCGCCGCGGTAAACGTAAAATAATCATTATCATAATCAAAGATATCAATCATTATTATCATGATTAAAATAAACTTTTGGATCGATAAAACCTGTTAATTGATCATTCGTGTTTAAGACACCCTCAAAAGTTGCATCTTGAATTGAGTCACCATATTTATCTTCAGGTAATACCGAATAAAAAGCATTTTCAAAATTAATAGCATGGTAGTTAATCTCGGTAATAGGGTCGTAAATAATATCGGCTGTTTCAAACAAAATATTGTAGAGAATATCTTGGTTTGCTTCAGTTTCAGTAGTGATTTCAAAAAACTCTCTTAATAAAATTGCACTGCCTGCAACTTGTGGTGAGGAAAAACTCGTGCCACTTGCTGTTCTAAAAACTTCTGATGCAGAACCATCATCATGGATTTCATATTCAATCGCTTATATCTGTTCACCATTAGTAACCAAGGCATCTTCATATCTATTTGAGAAAGATGACATTTCCATTGTTGAACCATGGCTTGACGCACCAATCACATATTGACTCACAGCGGGTTCAAAATAGCACACATCCCCCATCAAATGACATGTTAATTGTTGTTAAGGGATTTTTGAAAGTTTCAATATTTTCGGCTAGCCATTGAAATCCCTTATAAATATTTTGACCTAAAATAATAGCACCTGATGATATTTGCACTGCTGCAATATCTACATTGGGCGCCCAACCTGAAGCGTGATAATGATCGGATGCCAGAATGGTAGAAACCAAGGTACCATGAATTTGATTTGATGTTGTTACAATAGGATCATGATTTTCACCAGAACCGGAATAGCCACCAACATAACGATCATTAAATGCGCTTAAATCGTAACGTAATCCTGAATCAACCACTGCAACTGTTTGACCAACTGCTAAATGTTCTATTACAGATGGATGCGATAATTCAATATGACTCGGAACTTCAAGTTCATTTTCAACATGAATAGTAAAATCTTTTAATACCGTAAAGCCGTTATTATCATTAATTTCGATTGTAATGGTATTTGCTTTTGCCGATTCAAAATCAAGTGCTAAACCAGGTTTAACAGTTAATTCACCAGTTAATGAATCAATTTGAAATAAGTCACTTTCATCTTGCACAATTCTATAACTGGCTACTTCACCCGTATCGTTTGAACTTGTCACCAGCCCCACAAAAACATTTTCCACATTCTCCATGACAACATTATTATTTAAATTAATATTCCAAGGTGACTCATTTACATCATTTAATTTGAATTCATGGATAATATCAACATAATAACCATTATTATCATCCACTCGTATTTCGATTTGATAGAGATGGGGATCTTGCTCAAAATCCGGTGAAAAATTTTCACTTAATTTGATTTCACCTGTTAATTCGTCAATTTTAAATCGACCTTCGCTATCATCCAGTAATAAATAACTGGGTGTTTCTCCTGCATCATTAATACTCGATAGCGTTGCTATAATATCGCCGGCATTATTTGACTCCGAAAAATGGTCACTACTGACTGAAATATTTCTTGGCATTGTATTATTGATAATGTCACCGATAATATTTAATTCTAGTTTTTCGAAATTAACCGCGCTAAATTGCAAATATTGTTTATTTAAATCATAAATAGAAAAATCAAAAATTCCTGAGGAATTATTAATTATATGCTGTTGATAATCAGAAATCGCATTATTAAACCAATCTAGTACTGCTATTTGCGCTAACGCATGAATCTTTAATGTATCGATATCTTTGCCACCATCATATTGATCAGTGGAAAATTGATTTAAATCACTAAAATGTTCTAGCAAATCTATGCCCTCACTTAATGAAACATTTGTATCCCCCCCCTATCTTGTACCACATCAGTGCTACGACTTGTAATAATCGTATCATTTCCTTTACCACTATCTATTAAAGTTGTTCCATCAGAAATCCTAATTGAGTCATCACCATCGCCCATATTAAGCTCAACATGTTTAGGCGTATTTTCAACATTGATAGATGAAAAATAAGACTGAAAAATATTATTACCATTACCTGTTGTTAATTTGATTGTGCCACCATCATCCATGATGAGATCATCACCCGTACCACCAGAGATAAAATCATCACCTAAGCCACCTTTTAGAAGATCATCCCCCTGTTCACCATATAATTTATCATTTCCATCTCCCCCCTCAATCAAATCATGTCCTAAACCGCCATATACTACATCATTACCATCTCTTGCATAAATATCATCGTTACCACCATATCCAAATACAATATCATCTCCATGTCCAAGATAAAGAATGTCATCTCGTGATTCATGTCCGAAATATATTCGACCAATGTTATCGGGTGCAAAATAATATCCGCCTGTTAAATATATCGTTTTGTCAGGTGTAATACTCATATTAAATTCCTTAAAATTAATTCTCTAAAATAAGTAAAGCAGTAAAATTTTTTTATTCAAATAATACTGTAAAAATCAGAAAATTTATGGTTTGTTTAGACAGGTTAAAAAGATGAGTAGCTCAGATAATTAAGCGAATTTACAGATGAAAGCCTTTTTATTATAGAGTTTTTATTATTTCAACTTTTAATAAGTAGATGAAATACCAAGCGTATACTTATTTCCAGCATTAATTTCAAACGACAGTCAATATTATTTATATGGTAATAGGTATTTGTAATTTATATCTTTATAAGACTTGTGAAAATAACAAAATACAGGTTGGCTTGCGATGACTAATAGAGTCATCTCAATAAAACAATTAAATCAAGAATCTGTAACAGATTGTTATTGTTTCCGTAAACGATCAAATTGTAATCTAAGTTGCTGCAGTTTAGTTTTTGCATTTGCTAAATCAGCTTGCAATTTATCGAGTGAAGAAAATTGACAATTAACGCCGCCATTGCCCACACCATTAGCGGGAATAACCTGAGATTGACATTGATGTAAAAGCCTATTGTTACGAGCCATGGCTTGATCTAATGCTTTCTGAGCATTATCTACAGCTATTTGAGCATCTTGGATTTGATTACGAACTTGGCGTCGCTCATCATTAAGTTGTTTCAGCTTTTCAGTTAGTATTTTATCTGAATTCATTAATTGTTGTTGCCGAGTATCTGCTTGTTTAATTTGCTCAGGTGTTAACGGGGTTTTATTAAGTTCAATCACATTTTGCTTAACTGAGTTTGGAATGGGCTTATCTGAAAAAATAACATTACCATTTTTATCAACACCTTTATAAATTTCAGATGCTGTTGCAAAACTCATCGTTATGATTAAAATAAAAAATAATAATTTTTTTGTCATATTGACTCTCCTCTAAATAAGGGTTGCATCATCCATGTAGGGTCTTAATATTTCTGGAATCGTAATTCGTCCATCACTATTCTGATAATTTTCTAAAATAGCAACAAGCGTGCGACCAATAGCTAAACCCGAACCATTGAGTGTGTGAACTAATTCAGGTTTTTTATTATCTTTAGATTTATATCTAGCTTTCATTCTTCTAGCTTGGAATGCTTCAAAATTACTGCAAGATGAAATTTCTCGATAACAGTTTTGTGCCGGTAACCATACTTCAAGATCATAAGTTTTTGCACTACAAAAACCAACGTCACCACTACAAAGCATCATTTTACGATAAGGCAATTCTAACAATTGCAAAATCTTTTCAGCATGAGAAGTTAATATTTCCAAAGCTTCGTATGAATCTTCCGGTTTAACAATTTGCACTAATTCTACCTTTTCAAATTGATGTTGTCTTATTAATCCCCGAGTATCTTTGCCATAACTACCCGCTTCACTGCGAAAACAAGGAGTATGAGTCACAAATTTTAAAGGTAAATTTTCCGCATCAACAATTTCATCACGTAAAAGATTGGTCACCGGTACTTCTGCTGTTGGAATAAGATAAAAATCATGTTCAGTTTTTAATTTAAATAAGTCTTCTTCAAATTTTGGTAATTGACCGGTACCAAATAAACTTTCACTGTTAACAATATAAGGCACATAAACTTCTTGATAACCATGTTGTTTAGTATGAATATCTAACATAAAACGAGTTAATGCTCGTTGAAGTTTGACTAATTCACCTTGCATAACGACGAAACGAGATCCCGTTATTTTGGAAGATTTAGCGAAACTTAATAAGCCTAATCCTTCACCTAAATCAACATGATCTTTAATAGGAAAAGAAAACTCTTTTGGATGCCCCCAAGTTGAAACTTCAACATTTTCTTCTTCAGACTTTCCAACGGGAACGGATTCATGTAATAGATTGGGAACAGCAATAATGAGTTCATGTAAATTCTTTAATGTGATTTCTAATTCTTGTTCCGCATTTGCTAAATCATGGGATGCCTTATCGACTTCAGCTAAAAAAGGCTTAATATCTTCACCTTTTGCTTTTGCTATACCAATAGCTTTTGATTTTACGTTTCGTAAATTTTGTAACTCTTGTGTTTGAACCTGTAATGTTTTTCGCTTTTCTTCAAGATGTGAAATTGTTGTCACGTCTAATTCGAAATGACGTTTTTTTAATGCTTCAGCAGTTTTATCTATATCTTGACGAAAATATTTATTGTCTAACATCTCTCATCCTGTTTGTTTATCTAGCTGTTTTAATCGAGCCAATTTTTCTTTGATCTTGATTTCAAGACCTCTGGAAACTGGCTCATAAAATGTTTGTTTCGGCATATTCTCTGGAAAATAATTTTCTCCTCGCGCATAAGCATCGGCTTCATCATGGGCATAACGATAATTCTTACCATATCCCAACGACTTCATTAATCGAGTTGGCGCATTTCGAATATGCATGGGCACCGGTAACGAACCAAATTCTTTTACCGCTTGCATGCTGCGTTTAAAGGCAGTGTATATCGCATTACTTTTAGCAGCAACTGCCATATACACCACTGCCTGCGCTATGGCTAATTCACCCTCAGGCGAACCTAATCGTTCTTGCACATCCCAAGCATTTAATGCCAATGTTAAAGCTCTAGGATCAGCATTTCCAATATCTTCACTTGCCATTCTGACAACTCTACGAGCGATATATAATGGATCGCAACCTCCATCTAACATTCGACATAACCAATATAAGGCGGCGTCGGGATCTGAACCTCGAACTGATTTATGTAATGCAGAAATTTGATCGTAAAATGCTTCACCGTGTTTATCAAAAATTCTCCGCGAATCCGTCATCACTTCTTCAAGTAAAGATTGTTCAATGACTGAAATATTTTTTGAGATTGCAAATTCTATAATGATTTCTAATAAATTGAGACAGCTTCTCGCATCACCATCAGCAGCAACCGTCAGTAAACGTTGACAGGTTTCTGGAAATTCAATTTCCCCGCTACTTAATATTGAATCATATTGTAATGCGTTAGAAATAACTTTTAATAAATCACTTTCAGTTAATCTATGTAAAACATAAACTCTCGCTCGTGATAACAAAGCGCTATTTAATTCAAAAGAGGGATTTTCTGTTGTGGCACCAATCAAAATAATCGTCCCATCTTCAACATAAGGTAAAAACGCATCTTGTTGCGCTTTATTGAAACGGTGAATTTCATCGATAAATAAAATCGTCCGACGATTCGACGCTTCTTTTAATAATTGCGCATGTTTAACCGCCTCACGCACTTCTTTAACGCCAGACATAACCGCAGATAATTCAATTAAATCTGCTTGGCTTGCATGCGCCATTAATTTCGCTAAGGTTGTTTTACCAGTCCCTGGTGGTCCCCAAAGAATCATCGAATGTAATTGTTGATTAACAATCGCATTAAATAGCGGTTTTCCTTCAGAAATTAAATGCGTTTGACCAATAAAGTCCGTTAATGCATTTGGCCGCATTCTTGCAGCCAAAGGTTGAAAATCTTGCTTCATTGTCTAATCACATCAACACCACGTGGTGGGTGAAACGAAAAAATTTGTTGATTGATATTCGGATTTATTCTGACTTTAGAAAAAGTCACAATCGACGATTGGCCTAAATTATCCGTTAAACGCATTCTAGTTAAAATGCCTTTAATAAATTGTAAATCCACATTTTGAAAAGTTTGATTTTTTGTTTTAGCCTGTAAATTAAACCATTGGCTATTAGAAGAATGATTATCAACTTGTTTGACTATATATGAATTTAATAATTTTTCACTGTTACCACTAATAAGTAATGCTGGTGAAGTTCCAATACTTCGAGCAAGGCTTTGCACTGTCACTTGCTGTAAATCAACATCATAGACCCAAAGTTGTTTGCCATCTGCAATAATCATTTGATGTGCTGGTCGTGTTATATCCCAACGAAAACGGCCTGGTTTTAACAACGCCATTGTGCCACTTGAGTTTTGACGCATATTAGAACTTTTACCCACAGCTTGCTGGCTAAAATAAGCAGTCATACTATGAACCCGATTTAAATAATTTATTAATTGTTGTTCAGCACTATCTGCAAAAATAGTTGTACTGGCACAAATACAAATAACAAATGTTAACAGAAGTTTTTTCATATATTCCTCAATAATTATACTTATTCACGATTTGGCATTAAAACTTCTCGTGAACCATTAGATTCCATTGGACTCACAATCCCTGCTTTTTCCATGTCTTCAACTAAGCGTGCGGCTCTATTATAACCGATTTTTAAGCGGCGCTGTACACTAGAAATCGATGCTCTTTGTGTTTCGATGACAATTTGCACGGCTTGATCGTAAAGTGGATCACTTTCACCCTCTTTATCATCACCAGTCATCGATGCGTGGATATCAGTTTCATAACTGATGGCTAATACATCATCTAAATATTCAGGATCGCCGTGTTTTTGTAAATCTTTCACCACATTATGAACTTCGTGATCTGCTACAAATGCGCCATGAATTCTGACTGGCACCCCCTTACCTGGAGGCAGATATAACATATCACCATTTCCTAATAATTGTTCAGCACCTTGTTGATCGATGATAGTTCTCGAATCTACTTTAGAAGAAACTTGGAATGCAATACGGGTGGGCACATTAGCTTTGATTAACCCTGTGATAACATCAACTGAGGGACGTTGCGTTGCCAAGATCATATGAATGCCTGCAGCCCGTGCTTTTTGTGCGATCCGAGCAATTAATTGTTCGACCTTTTTGCCTACCACCATCATCATATCAGCGAACTCATCCACGACCACGACGATAAAGGGTAACGTTTTCAAATCAGGGGCGCTTTCTTCTACATCCTCTGCAACCCATAATGGATCGGGGATAGGTTTATTTTTTTTAATAGCTTCACTGACTTTGATATTAAAGCCTGCAAGATTTCTAACTCCCAATGCGGCCATTAAGCGATAACGTCTTTCCATTTCTGACACACACCAACGCAAAGCATTTGCGGCTTCTTTCATATCGGTGACTACCGGAGTGAGTAAGTGTGGAATACCTTCATAAACTGATAATTCCAGCATTTTTGGATCGATCATAATCATGCGCACTTGCTCAGGCGTCGCTTTATAGAGCAAACTCATTAACATGGCATTCACACAAACTGATTTACCTGAACCTGTGGTACCTGCTACTAATAAATGTGGCATTTTAGATAAATCAACAGAAACGGGTAGACCAGAAATATCTTTACCTAAACCGATAGTCAATGGAGATTTTGCTTTTTCATATTGTTCAGAAGCTAAGACTTCACTTAAGCGCACCACTTCGCGATTTTCGTTTGGTAACTCTAGACCGATTACTGATTTACCTGGAATCACTTCAACGACACGAACACTAATCACAGATAAAGAACGCGCTAAATCTTTTGCAAGCCCCGTAATTTTACTCACCTTCACACCTGGTGCTAATTGCAATTCAAAACGTGTGATCACAGGCCCAGGATGAACAGCAACAACTTGTGCTTCGATATTAAAATCTCTTAAATGTTCTTCAACTTCACCAGACATTTTTTGTAAAATACTGGCAGAAAAACCAGCACGTTTTTGACCAGGCGAGGGTTGATCTAATAAATTTAATTCAGGTAATTCTGTTGATTTAGGCGCACCAAATAGATCACCTTGACGTTCTTTGATGGCACGCTTAGAAGGGGTAACGACTGCAATAGTAGGTTCTATTTTAGGTGAAGCAATCGGTGGTATTACTTCAGCATGATGAATTTTAGGTTCAACTTTTTTTAATTTTTTAACCTTTTCTTTTTTAGGCGCTTGTTTTTTATTATCCCAGTATTCCCAAATAAGATAATAATAATTTCTAATCCATTCGCCTGTTTTTAATCCGAGAGAAATAGTTAATTGGCCTGTTTTTTCCATTACTTTAAACCAAGATAATCCCGTGATTAAAGTGACACCCGCTAAAAATAAAGCAAATAAAAAAATAGTAGCGCCTAAAAAATTAAAGAGCGGAACTAACATTTCCCCTAAACCATTACCTAAAATACCACCGCCACGATAAGGTAAAAAACTATCTACCGAAAATTGATGCAAACTTAATAAAGCACAGCCTGAAATTAATACTAGAAAATAGCCCACACCTCGCAAAGAAATTAATCGTTTATCTTGATTTTCTGACGTTTGCTTACTGCGTTCACGAAATAATAAATACGCGCTATAGCAAATCATTAGCGGGAAACAATATGCCATGTAGCCAAATAAATATAGAAAAACATCCGCAAACCACGCCCCTGCTCGTCCTCCAGCATTGGCAATGACATGTCCAGCGCCCCCACTTCGGGACCAACCCGGATCACTTTTGTGATAACTAATTAAAGCCAGCAATAAGAATAAAGACAACGCAATTGCGAGAATAAAAATTCCTTCTTTTAGCCTAAAATGCATTGGTGCCATACTTTTTGTTTGGCGCTTATTTTTTGCTACCATCATTCCATTTCTGTTGTCGGGGGGTGTAGTCAGTTATATTACGTTGTGAGTCCCCTCTTTTTCAACTAAATATTTTGACCACCGTCAATGCTTTCCGTAATATTGCAACCATCTAAAATTGCAAAAGAGTTGAATTACCATGAATCACCACCGTTTAATTATTTTGGGATCAGGACCTGCCGGTTATACTGCCGCGATTTATGCCGCGCGCGCAAATTTAAATCCTGTTGTTATTACCGGTATGGAACAAGGTGGACAGTTAATGACGACAACTGATGTGGATAATTGGCCTGGTGATATAGAAGGATTGCAAGGTCCCGATTTAATGCAACGCATGTTGAAACATGCCGAACGCTTTTCAACTAACGTTATTTTTGATCACATCAATAAAGTTAATTTACAACAACGCCCTTTTCATTTAATCGGTGAAAATAATGAATATAGCTGTGATGCGTTAATTATCGCAACCGGCGCAACAGCAATGTATTTGGGTCTTGAATCAGAAACAAAATTTATGGGTAAAGGTGTTTCTGCTTGTGCAACATGTGATGGCTTTTTTTATCGTGAACAAGATGTTTGTGTCGTAGGTGGTGGTAATACCGCAGTAGAAGAAGCTTTATATTTATCTAACATTGCCAATCATGTCACGGTTATTCATCGTCGCGATCAATTCCGCTCTGAAAAAATTCTCTCCGATCAATTAATCGAAAAATCTAAAACAGGTAATGTCACCATCGAATGGGATCATGTTTTAGATGAAGTACTAGGTGATCAAACTGGCGTGACGGGTGTTGCGATTAAAAATGTCAAAACAGATGAAGTGAAAGAAATTAATTTAAAAGGTGTCTTTATTGCCATTGGTCATCGACCCAATACAGATATTTTTAAAGATCAGCTTAATATGAAAAATGATTACATCATCGTCCAAAGTGGCATTGCAGGTAACGCCACCGCAACCAATGTTGAAGGGGTTTTTGCCGCCGGTGATGTTATGGATCAAATTTATCGTCAAGCAGTGACTTCGGCAGGTTCAGGATGCATGGCTGCACTTGATGCAGAGCGATATCTCGATAATTTAGAACATCACAAGAAATAAAGTTTAAAAGACTAAGTTTAATTATTTGATTTTACCTCATCTTTCACGTTCGAGGCTTGCTATCATGAACAATTGATGGCATTATTCGCGCGTGTTAAATCAAGCAATTGGATAATATGGCTAAAGAAGAACATATTGAAATGGATGGTGAAGTAATTGATACTTTGCCTAATACCATGTTTCGAGTAAAACTAGATAATGGCCATGTGGTTACTGCCCACATTTCAGGTCGTATGCGTAAAAATTACATTCGCATATTAACCGGCGATAAAGTTAAAGTGCAACTTACACCTTATGATTTAACAAAAGGTCGTATCGTATTTCGCGATAGAGAGAAATAACTTTTCTCTCTATTTAGATTCACAACTTAATCCATTATGAGACAACAACGTTTTGCTCTTCAATAACGCTTAATGTGAGTTCACCATTTGTGGCTAATACTCGAACATGTCCACCAGAAGCTAACTTGCCAAATAGAATTTCATTCGCTAATGGTTTTTTCAAGCGTTCTTGAATTAATCTTGCCATGGGGCGTGCGCCCATATTTTTATCATAGCCGTTTTCAGCTAACCAAACTCTGGCACTGTTGTCGACTTCGATAGAAACACCTTTTTCTTCCAATTGATTTTCTAATTCGCAGATAAATTTATCGACAACACATCCTATCGTTTCAATCGTGAGTGATTTAAATTGTATAATCGCATCCAAACGATTCCGAAACTCAGGTGGGAATTGTCGATTAATAATATTGGTTGAATCTGTTGAATGATCTTGTTCTGAAAATCCGATAGACGTTCGCGTTAATGCTTCAGCACCCGCATTGGTGGTCATCACTAAAACAACATGACGGAAGTCCGTTTTCCGTCCATTACTATCAGTTAAAAATCCATGATCCATCACTTGTAATAAAATATTAAACACTTCGGGATGCGCTTTTTCAACTTCATCCAACAATAAAACTGCATGTGGATGTTTGGTTACAGCATCGGTTAACAAGCCACCTTGTTCATAACCAACATATCCGGGAGGCGCACCGATTAAACGAGAAACCGTGTGACGCTCCATATATTCTGACATATCGAAACGCAGCAATTCTATTCCAAGAATATTTCCTAACTGTCTTGTCACTTCTGTCTTACCCACACCGGTTGGACCAGAGAATAAAAATGATCCGACTGGTTTATCAGGATTACTTAAGCCTGAGCGTGAGAGTTTAATCACCGCACCTAATGCTTCAATCGCCTCATCTTGACCGTAGACTAGCATTTTTAAATCACGTTCTAATGAGCGCATAATTTCTTTATCATCATGAGAAACTGTTTTAGCAGGAATTCTGGCAACATTAACAATAATTTCTTCGATTTCATTCACACCAATTGTTTTTTTGCGTTTAGAGGGCGTTAATAAATGTTGATATGCGCCAGCTTCATCAACGATATCAATCGCTTTATCAGGTAAAAATCGATCTGTAATATGTCTTGCGGCTAATTCTGCTGCAGCCTTTAGGGCACGATTTGAGAATTTAACACCATGATGTTCTTCTAAACGACTTCTTAAACCTTTTAATATGAGAATAGTATCTTCTACCGTTGGTTCTTCAACATCAATTTTTTGGAAACGTCGAGATAGTGCGTGATCTTTTTCGAAAATTTGTCGATATTCTTGATAGGTTGTCGAGCCCATACATTTCATATCACCGTTTGCGAGCATGGGTTTAATTAAATTCGACGCATCCATCACACCACCTGATGCCGCACCGGCACCAATCAAGGTATGAATTTCATCTATAAATATGATAGCACCTGGCTCGTCACGTAATTGTTGAATAACAGCCTTTAACCGTTTTTCAAAATCACCACGATATTTTGTGCCAGCTAATAAGTCACCTAAATCTAAAGAATAAACGGTGGCATTTGCTAATGCTTCAGGCACATCACCTTCCACTATTTTCTTCGCTAAACCTTCAACAATCGCCGTTTTACCCACGCCGGCTTCACCAACAAATAAAGGATTATTTTTACGACGACGACATAAAATTTGCATCGCACGTTGCACTTCATGGTCACGGCCGATTAATGGATCAATAACACCCAGTCTCGCCATTTCATTTAAGTTGGTAGCATATTTTTCTAATGGAGATTGATTTTCATGATCAACTTGTGAATCATCTTCAATCATTGAACCTAAATGTTCTGAATCATTACCATGAACTTTTGAAATGCCATGTGAAATATAATTAACAACATCTAAACGAGAAATATCTTGTTCTCTTAAAAAGTGAACGGCTTGAGAATCTTGTTCACTAAATATTGCAGCTAACACATTTGCACCCGTTACTTCCATTTTTCCTGATGATTGCACATGGAACACAGCGCGCTGTAATACACGTTGAAAACCAAGAGTAGGTTGAGTTTCCCGGGCGTCTTCTGATAATGGAATTAGAGGTGTGGTCTCATTTATAAAACTTGATAAGTTTGCGCGTAAGGCACCTACATCAGCACCACATGCAATTAATACGCTTGCTGCAGAAGGATTATCAAGCAACGCTAATAATAAATGTTCCACTGTCATAAATTCATGTCGTTTTTCACGTGCTTGTTTGAATGCTAGGTTGAGGGTAAATTCAAGTTCTTTGTTTAACATGACCGGTTTCCCCTTGTGTCAACGTTTACAGTTTTCGCATACTACACAGTAGTGGATGATCGTGTTGCCTAGCATAACGATTCACTTCAGCAACTTTTGTTTCCGCAATACCCTTTGGAAACACTCCACATACACCAATCCCTTTGTTATGCACCTCCAACATTACCTTAGTTGCTGTTACTTCATCCAAATAAAAAAATTTCTGTAACACAACTACTACAAAATCCATTGGTGTAAAATCATCATTTATTAACACTACCTGATATAAATTACTTTTTTTAGTTTCAGGTTTAGCTTCATTAACTAGAGTGTCAGTGTTTTCTTTTCCCATACTATAAAGGTAGTCGAAAAATCACGAGTTTGCTTATGGAACGATTAAATTTTTCATGTGAGAAAATGGCAATAAGAAAATGAATTTACTTAAAAATTGACAAATGTGACATCATACAAATTTGAATACTTGGCACAAAAAAAACAATATGCTAGGTCAATGATTTAGCGCTGAGAAACTAAAATTAAGACTTGTCAAGCTGAGATAAAAAGCCCTATTAAGTTTTCTGTTCTTTAATAGGGCTTTTTATAAAAAATTACATGTTAGCAATAATTGCATCACCAAATGCACTGCAACTAAGGAGTTTTGCACCTGTCATTAAGCGCTCAAAATCATAGGTAACGGTTTTTGCTTTAATTGCACCTTCCATTCCAGAAATAATTTTATCAGCAGCTTCAAGCCAACCTAAATGACGTAACATCATTTCAGCTGATAAAATTAATGAACCTGGGTTAACTTTATCTTGTCCTGCATATTTAGGTGCTGTGCCATGTGTTGCTTCAAATACTGCAATACCATCACCAATGTTTGCACCTGGCGCAATCCCGATTCCACCAACTTGGGCGGCTAGCGCATCAGAAATATAATCACCATTTAAATTCATCGTGGCAATAACACTATATTCATCAGGACGTAATAAAATTTGTTGTAAAAATGCATCGGCGATCACATCTTTGATGATGATAACTTTACCCGTGTTTGGATTTTTCATTGAATGCCAAGGACCACCATCAATTGGCGTAGCACCAAATTCTTCAGCACTTAATTGATATCCCCAATCTTTAAACGCACCTTCAGTAAATTTCATAATATTGCCCTTATGCACCAAGGTGACGGAAGGTTTATCATTTGCAATGGCATATTGAATTGAAGCACGAACTAAACGGGCTGTCCCTTCTTTAGATATAGGTTTAATACCAATTCCACAATCGTTCGTGAAACGGATTTTTTTGACATTCATTTCATTTTGTAAAAATGTCATTATTTTTTTCGCTTCAGGTGTGCCGGCTTGCCATTCGACACCAGCATAAATGTCTTCAGAGTTTTCACGGAAAATAACCATATCTGTTTTTTCAGGTTCTTTAAGTGGACTTGGTGTGCCCGTAAAATAACGAACAGGACGTAGGCAAACATATAAATCTAATTTTTGTCTAATCATTACATTTAATGACCGAATCCCCCCCCCGACAGGAGTCGTTAATGGTCCTTTAATAGATACGACATATTCTTTTAATGCGGCTAAGGTTTCTTCTGGC
>CAYGUK010000078.1:0-19232 GCA_964352985.1 uncultured Legionellales bacterium | reverse complement strand
TATTCAGCATAAATGCTGAATAGTTACCCTGATAATACTGCCTAACCTGGCAAAGCCAGGCTAACGGCACTTAAGGGGAAAATCGCGATTCTCCCCTTAAGAATCCCCATCGCGTAAGGAACGTCTGTTCTTTTCAGCGTTTCTACGTCGTTGCTTAAATTTGGTGATTAGTTACCTTGTTCTTAAATAATGACAATATTTCTCATCTAAAAATATTAATGAGTATGTGGGTTAATTAAAATCATTAAAAATAGCTTATTTAATGAGAGGGAGGTAATTTAATTAGGTAAATCTTTATCCTTAGATTTGAAAGTGCCCGTCAAATATTATTTTTTCATCAAATTTAATTTGACTATCGCTAAAGATAAAATCCATATGGTCACTCCCTTTGGTACCACCAAATCCAATATGTGCGCCGGTATGCCTTTCTTCAAATATTAAATTTTGGCCTTTTAATTTTATTGCAGGATGAGTGCCTATACCGATTTCTGATAGAAAACGATTAAATTCATGCTGTGAAAATTTATCTTTTAAATAATTGATAATATTTTTATCTTTGCCGTTAAGATCAACAATAAAGCCATCGATAATTTTTAATATTATGGGCTCATTGATTAACTGAGGTTTATAGTTTGTATGGTTAGAAAATAATATTGAACCTGTAAATTTAATTATGCCATTGCATATTGTAGAATGCGTCGCGACTTCACCCAACATGGGCTCAAAGAAAAAGGCTTGAGTCCCATGGATTTTATTGGGCTTTATCCCGTTAACATTCACCCAAGAAAAATTTGTTTTTGTTTCAACTGTTAAATCTGTTCCAAGTGAATTGCTAATGTTAATGGTTTTAATATTATTTGCAGCATCAATAATACGATGATGGAGATCGACAAAATAGTTATGGGGTAAACGATAAAAAGAATCGAAGTCTTGGCTTAAATCACACAAGCGTGAAATTTTTGTAAAATGTAAGTGAATTTTGTGTCGAATAAGTTGGCGTTTTTCATTCTCACTTGTTGAACTAATTACTGGGTTCATATCATAAATCACAATGATCCGATCATATTCATTAATTAAGCATTCAAAATTTTCCATATCAACAGTGATGAGACTTTTGATTTCTAACGTTAAGCAAGCAAATTCTGTTTCAGCACAGGTTTTAAGGTTAATTGCTGTTTGTCGATTTGCTTCATCAAATATTACCAATAAACTGCTAGCACTAAATTGTGCTAGCAGTAAGTTTAAAAAATTGAGACTAGCTGTTTTTATCATGAATAATTACCTGATAATGTCATTTTACAGCTAGACTAAACATACATAAATCCAGGATGCCTATTCCAATTTTCGTCATCTTCTTTCTGCGGTTGAAACTCAGCGGATATATTGAGTGTTATTAAGCACTCTTCTTGAGTTGTTGCAGAAGTAGTCTCTTGTTGTGTTAAATTATCGGATAATAATTTAAATTGTTCGCTATGAGAATTAGTCATAATAAACCTCATGATGTCATTTTGTTTACATTTATATTTTCCCGAATAAAAAATAACAACTTATAATTTAAGTCATATATGCTTTTATTTGGACTCTAATTAAAATTTAATAAATTGTAGGAAATAGATAATATGTTGGCTGCTTAGCAGCCCATATTCATTGACATGAGGAAAACTGCTTGGGAACAAGCAGATATTGAATATTGATTAGTATAAATTGATTTATTCATAATGAAGGTATTATAACCGTTTTTAATTTGATTTTGCAATTTAATTTTAAGATATGAGTAGGGCGTTAAAGATAGTTGTTCCTCATGTCGCACTTAACGATAAGATAATTGCTGTAAAAGCTGACGTATAAGAAATCTAAATTAATTCAAATTATTTGAATATCAATTTTTAATTTCTATTTTTTTCATTTATTAGAGAGTATTCCGAGCTTTCTTGATTCAGCATGACTAACCAATTCAACAGAACTGCTTCTTGCTTTTAATTCATCTATTTTTGCTTTAAACGTTCTTTTCTCTGCATCAAATTGCTCGCTTTCAATAATATTTTTTCTTTTTAGTTGTTTACGACGTTCAATTTCACTTCTTTTCAAAGATGCTGATACTTGATCTTGGTATGCTAAGCTACTCACATGATGATGATATTGTTTTTTAAAACCACAATACATTTCAGCACTACTTGGTTGATATTGATATGTTCGCCAATTTGCATTTGAAACAGTTTGAGCATCAACTCTATCACGTTTTCTTGTTGAATATTCATCAAGTTTTGCAAGCTTAGCTAGTAATGTTGGATCATTATTAAAATCACAACCTAACTGTTCTGATAATATTTTGGAAATAACAATACGAAGTTGACTTTGCTTACCGCTCGATAACCATGCAAGCCGTTGTGTTGTGCCGGCATGGATTGTTGCTAACGCCTCTAAGATTGCAATTCTATGTTGAGTAGGATTATCAGCATAGTCTATTGCAAATTGACTTATTTTTGCTTGTAAGGTTTTGATGGAGTCTTTGCTGGCAAAGTGAGGGTTAGCCACTATGTCATCATTAATAGATTGGAGAAGCGCACGGATATCAGGATTACTCATAATCAGTTTTCCTTTATTATTATTACGCAATGTAATAATATCACATTACTTGCTTTGAAATCAACTAGGATATTATCAGTTGTTTTGGAGGGTTTGAACTATAATCAATAACTTGGTTGAAAGGTATTAAAACCTGATATATAACTATCCCTCATTTTGTTTATAATAAATCGAGTTTTGACTCTACTACTTCCCGAATAATTGATGGATTTTCACAGCAGGAAATCCATCGGCGATAATGTTTGTTTTACAATAATAATATAAAATAGTTTGCAAGACAGTAATACTACTCAATACACCCCATAAACATAAAGTGAGTAATGATATTGAAATGATTTGTAACATATGAATGACTAATTGATTTGGGATATCATGTGCTAATGTGAGATAAATTGGAATAGCCATCATACCTAAAACACCTGGAATAACAGCATAAATATATAATTTGATAAAAGATAATGAGCCCGGTTGTTGTTGCCATTTTTCCCTGACTATCATTTCAGCACGTTCTTTTGCGCTAGCAATCTCACAATTTTCTATTACGCTAATGGGAAAAATAACGAGTCTGATTAAAGGATTTGGCAATGCAGCAAGATGTCGCTCTTCTTTTAATGTCTCCAGACGGTTTATAAAATGGCTTTTCTTTAAACTTTCTATAATCAATAATATATAAAATCCGAGCCATTGTAGTAATGATGATTGTTGATGAGAAAACTTATTTTGCACCTTAATTGTCTTTATAGCAGTATTTGCCATAGCTGAATACGAGTATTTTGTAATTCGTTTTAATAACAACATTATTGAAAACAATAATAAAACAAATACGATAAAACCAAAGATGATAAATAGTAACTTAATTAAAAAGAGCGAATGTGAAATCTTAGAGCCAATAAATAAAGTAAAAAAATTTAAATTGATTACAAATAGATACATCAGTAAAGTTACTAAATTGATAATGAAAAAACTAAAAATAAAATTGACCAAGAGACTACGATGTTTGAAAATATAACCCCATGTCGATTTTAAAAAGCTAAAAGCATTGAGTGTCATATTAAACTTCCATATTTAAACACAAGCATAGTAGGTCAAATCTTAATTTAACACTATCAAATTGATGTTGTTAAATCAAGACTTGTTCTCTTACGCTTGTGATAATGGATTAAACGTTTGCGCCTGGTCTTGATGCTGGCGTTTGTAACGCGCTTATTTTTCCATCGAGAAATGAGATAATATCGTCCTCACGTAACTCTCTAGATTGAAACTCTTCATACTCTTCAGCAGTAAGATAAGTTTTTAAATTACTTAAATTAACAAAACCACATTCAGTTTGAGATTTTGCTATTACTAGATTTCTTAAATGAGCCTCTGGTTCTTGCGATCTAGAATTTGCTCTCGACTGAGCTTGTCGTCGTAACGCTTGATAATTATTTTTTTCATCACCATCATCTTTTCTAGCAACAAGATGTTGTAAATCTGATCCTCGACGACTTTGCCATGACCCTCTTGCAATAAGAAAACGTCCTGTGTATTCTAAAATAGTTGATAAGTGAGCACGAGAAATGCTTGCAAAATCGTCCAATATTTCTTGATGTTTACGATCACTTTCATCTGCTTCTTCTCTTGGGCTGTAAGGATAATTGGAGTCGTTTTCAGATAATGTTTTATCTTTTTCTTCTAATTTAGCATGCAATACGGAAATATTATTTATTATTTGTTGGAAATCTACCTGGCCTCGTTTATGTGGATCACTTATGAGAGTCAATATATTAGAGATTAAATGATTTAATTGTTCTAATTGCTCATCTCTCAATAAATTTCTACGATCGAGCATTCCTCGTATTGTGGCAATTTGAGTTAACAAATTAGATATAGCATCTTGTTGATTTGCAACTACGCTATGCAAAATAATTTTAAATGTATCATTATTTAAAAAGTTTTCCATATTTAATTTTAATAATACAGTTTTAAATTGTCGAAATTCAGGCCTTGTTGTAATTTCAGGGCCGTCAGGTGCGACGAGAGGCGCAAAAATAATACGACAGAAATTTATGATGTTATCATTTTCTTTAACAAGATCGCTCGCAAGTCTTTTTAATGTTTCAACAAAATAATTCTCATTATATTGACGTTCTCGAAGATTACGCGGAATGTTTTCCTCATTAACCACATAATTTTGTTCTCCATCTTTAATTAATAAGATAGGCATAGCTTCACCTCATAGAATAATTGACGCTGATTCACACCGGCTCAAGTTTGTTATTTTGATTGATATCTTTACTTGTCATTATAAATATTAAGTGTGCTAGTCTACAAAATGAGTGCAACTATTGTTAATGAATGTTTTTTTATAGTGACAAAAAAATGTAATTTGCTCGTGAAATTTTGTGATCTAAATTTTTGAGTTTATAAAATGATTTTTAGCGCGTGGATTAAAATATAAATATTCTACTAAGAATAAGGGGGCGGGGGCACATCTAACGTTATCAAATTGAAACCGTTAAATCCAGCTGTGCCCCGGACATTCCTAATTTTATGGGATTGTTAAAGATCACCGTGAGGGCGTAACCCAACAGTCGGTAACACGATATTAATTACATCTTTAGACATTTCTTGTTCACGAACTTGGTCAGCTAAAGATGATAAATAACCCAAAACAAAATCTGCGCAATGACTTTTTCCAGAAGGTGTACCATGAATATCTATTGCAAGTTGTGTTGGGTGAAGGCCATTGTCCAAGCGGATTTCTTTATTCTGCCCATTTACCTCACAGGAAAAAGTACTAACCCAAGCTTTTGCAACTTCACTTGTCATTAAACCGATGATTCCTGCCAAATACAGTGTCGTATACTTTGGGTGTCTTTGAGCAAAATTTACAATTCCTCTGGCTGAATCTGCAGCGTGACGGCCAAATCCAGTCACTGTTTGAGTTGCTGATTTTGCAAATTCTTGTGCAGAGTCGACGGGATGTCTAAACATTCCAAACATAATATTCTCCATTAATATAATTTATCAATTCATACTGTTTTTTTAAATTTGAGCGATTCTTACAAAAAAAATTAACAAATGTTACCGGTGTGATATTGAGTGATATTCCTGGGTGTTTATAAAAAAGTAACGAGAAAGTGTAAGTGGCAAACCAAGATTTAATCGGCGCTTCACTCTTTTAAGATGAAATGGGTGTATACTATGAATATAGCGAACGTTGCAAAAGCGAGTCGAAAACTCAAGGACTTAATATTAAATCTGAATTCACTTTTGCTATTAACACTGGCGATGGAGTCAATAATGAGAAAGATACAGATTTCCCTGATAACCATTTTCACTATGTCATTCAGCTCTCATTTATTTGCAGCCAACAAGTCTTATCAATTTTTACTTCAAAATGGTTCAACAGAATATCCAAATAAAATCGTGACCTTTATGCTAAGTGGTAAACACAATAAAACGATAAAAACAATACCGTTGCAATTTGCAGGACCAGGGCATTATGAAGAAAAACAATTTATATCAGTCGATAATTTACCTTTTGCAAAAAATATCGAACAAACTGAATATCAACTTATTGCGTATTTATCACAACCGATAGTTGATGGAAATAATAAAGAAAATCAAAAAGCCTCATTAGGCAATCTTCATTATTCAAAAAAAGCGTATTGTACAAAGCCATTTATATTAAACAAAGAGGGTGGTACGGTACCTGCTTTTTTTACCATTGGACGCTTTACTCATGAAAACTGTTGGCAACCTTAAAACAAGTTTATGTTAAGCATAGAAATATTCAGTTTGAATTTCACTAATCATTATTTTATTAATATTGAATCTGTTTTGTTTATTAAATTGAAAGTCGAAACAGAGCAGAGTGAAATAAATAGTTTTTCACTTGCTTTTTGCATTGAACAGTACTAACTAATACATTCTCATTACTTTGTTCTTATCTATATTGTAGGACAAACATCAATTCATCTTTCATCGTTTTCAGCTATCAATAAAAGATACTTTTTTAGAGAAATTTTATTTTGTCAGAAAGAAAAAATGAGCATAATTGGATAAAAAAAATTGAATAATATCTACGATAGTATAAAATTCCTGATTTTAAATTAATGCGAGTCACAAATGTTTGCTGCAATGGCTAAATCTCTACGTGTAGGTCTTACATTCACCCTTACATCAAAATGTATAAGTGGACTAATTGATTTCTCATTACGATATTGTCCGATGTTGCAACCTTATAGTGCGCCTATTGGCCTTTTAATTGTTACCAGTCATTTTATAAAATGTATCAATGCAATTGAAAATCCCAGGGAACTAACTGTAACAAATGATTTAGTTAATCTTTTACTTCGAACACGACAAACACTAAGAGAGAATGAGCTTGCTGTTATTATGCTTGATTTCTATGCAAACTATATTAGTAACGAACGAAAATTTTATCGTATTTTAATGGGACTTTCGAATACAGAACCAGAAGAAGTCGCGTTCCATCAATCACTGGCACCAATAAATTAAGTGATGAACTTGATTTATAGCATTCGAATTTAACAATAGAACAAGTTTATTTACTCATTCAACTTTTATTCAGTGTAATTCGAATTTTCTTTATTAAGAATCAATTTAATTTCTCTTAAAAAAGCGCTGCCTGCAGGATGTGGTAATTCTTCATTATGTAATTCTTGTGCTGTTTTTTCGGCAATATGGTCATTTAATATTCTTAGCTTTTTTCCTGTTTGTAGTGCTTTAATATAAATTTCAGCAGCTCTTTCAAAATAAAACAATCGATTAAATGTTTCAGCGACATTTCGGCCAATGACCAAGACGCCATGATTTCCCATGATCATGGTATTAATTTTAGGATCAACTAATAATTTGGCACAACGTTTACCTTCTTCTTCAAAAGCGAGACCACCATATTCGTTATCGACAATTTGTCGATTAAAAAACATAGCCGCTACTTGATTAATAGGGGGGATGATACTTTCTTCAAGTGAAGCAAGCACCGTGGCATAAATAGAATGAACATGCATTACACAGCGGGCATGTGGACATAACTTGTGAATTGCACCATGCAAATACCAGGCGGTTTTATCGGGTGGATTTTGTGTTGTGAATATAGTCTCATCATTGGCATTTAAACATAATAAATTTGAAGCCGTCACACGTGAAAAGTGACTCATGTTTGGGTTAAGTAAAAATTTATCACCCACATCATTAACTGCTAAACTAAAATGATTGGCGACCCCTTCATGTAAATTTATTCTTGCAGACCACTGAAAAGCGGCGGCTAAATCTTGCCGTTCTTCAGCATAATTTATCTGTGTCGTGTCGAAGATTACTTGGGACATTTCTTGCTCCAAATGTAGTGTTAGAATATACGTAACTTATTCAGCATAAATGCTAAATAGTTACCCTGATAATACTGCCTAACCTGGCAAAGCCAGGCTAACGGCACTTAAGGGGCGTATCGCGATTCTCCCCTTAAGAAAATCCCTATCGCGTAAGGAAACGCTGTTCTTTTCAGCGTCTCTACGTTTTAGCTTAAACTTGGTGAGTAGTGACGAATTTACTTATATACGCTAACTAATGGAAATAATTTTACAGCCCTTTACGATAAAATGCTTTAACAATGAAATGCATGTTATTTGCAATGGCACGCAAGATTAAATAATAAATCGTCCTCGTAATAAATACAGAGATTCGAGTTTATAAATGAGATGAGTCATAAATATTATACCTATTAAATTAAACTTGATTATGGGATTTAATTTTATTACGCTAGTCATTAAAATACATATCAATCTTGCTTTACTTATAAACAATAATAATAACGGAGAATCTAATGTTATCAATCAAACATGTTCAAGACGATCAATATGACTTTACTTTACAACCTAATGAACATTTTCCAATAGCAAAACTTAACGCTACGCTATCTAAAACATTGCAAGATTTAATAGATAAAAATTCCGTTACATCTTACCAATTAATCATGTATCGAAGAGTTAATAAATCATCCATCACAACAATAAAACTCGTTAGTGACAATCCAAACATAATTGATGCAATTATGATGGGGTTTGAAGAAAATTTAAAAAAACAAGGTTCACTTGAAGTATCACCTGCTTCATCGCATAACTCTGAGGTTTCACCCTTCATATTAAACCATGATGCTGAATATATTTCACCCCCTCCATCACCGAAATTCTCACCACAAGATTCACCTCTTCCTTCATCACTTGAGAGCTTAGATCTTTCTCCTGCAGTACAATATGAAAATAACATATCAGGAAACAATAATCCCCCGCATTTAGATCTTCCTATGTCACTTTATAACTACGCGAAATTTTTTCCTGGACATTTTCATAAAATGTATAATTGCAGTGTTATTTTTTCTGATCCTGCGTTGTTATTATCGGGACGTAGCATGAAAGATGAGTCAATGCGATATGCTACGATGAAGATCGTACCCCATACTTCATTACTTAGTTTTTTCCCTAATATATCAACTAAACTTTTATCACAACATCAACAGATAATCGCAGCGACTAGTGCCGAACAGCAAATTCAGCCTATAGAAGAGATTGTTGAACCTGCAGCAGTGGATGTATTAACTAAAACTTCAATGAAGAAACTATCTCAGTGAAGGGACATAGTTTTTACTATGATTTATTAAAAGAGCAATTTCATGTGACTATTAAAGGAATTATCCTCGATAAGTTCTAAAGATGAATAATTAAAATTGTTATGAAGAGACTTTATATTGTTGAAAAAATCGAACAATTTTGCGTAAGAATAATTATCTATTACGGAATTGCTTCATCGATTGCAGGCATTTATCGTTAACGGCTAAAAACGCCTTTGCAGCATCAAAAAATTCTACAGTTAATCGTTTTACGGGTAATATCTCTATCATAGGATCTGCTTCTAAAACTTGGTCTGTGTCGATTTCCAATTCGGTAAATTTATTTAACAATAACCTGAGTTCTTCTGATGTTAAACTGTCTGTTGATGTTAAATTTACGATTGACGAGGGTTTTGATTTTGCAACACTAAAAACGACTGTTCCAGCTTTTATACAGGTGGGGTCGTATGATAATGGATCAACTATAGTTCGTTTACTTAGCATGCTACTCTATCTATTTGTTTATGCTTAATCTAAGTATAGTCAATAAGTTTAAGTTTTATTAACATTCGGCGTATAACTAATTGAATCTTAGTAAAAATGCCGCATGAAATGTTATGATATAATATCAATAAATCAGGACTATCTTATTTCAATTATTTTGTTAATATGATTTAACATTTAAAATTTTTATTTGAATTAACGATTCCAATATCTAACCTCATCGCTTCTACAAAATAGGACATTTATCCATAGTTTCAAGAAAGAACATAAAATAACTTTATCTTCCAGGAAAGATGAAATTATTTGGAATTAATAAATTCAATGTTTTTTATATAATTATCAATGCCAATTCTAAACGATATATAGATTGGTGTTGTTTTTTACATTTTAACAACATAGTTTAATATTAAGAGAGGCTTCATTATGAAAATTAAAAACTTACTTTTATCAGCAATTTTAACGTTATCACCCTTTGTGGCATTTGCAGCGAATAATGGCGGAAAATTTACGAATGATTGTATTAGTTGGTATGGGCAAAATGATATACCTTGTTACAATGTCGATAATCAAACTAATTCATCATTTTGGGCTAGAATTTTTGTTAATGGTCAAATGAAGGGAGTGGGCTTACTACAAAATGGTTATACTAGCACGATAGCCGATAAAGTAGGCGGCGGCAGCGTTATTGTGAATCAAAATGATAATGTGCAATTTCAATTATGTCATGATGCAGCTTGTAAACAAAAAATTGGTGAACTGCAAACTTTTAATCCCCAAGTTTATGGTTATCGAGCAGGCTTTACCTGTACTGGAAGTGGTAGCTCGGTTAGTTGTCAACAAGCAGATTAATATTTTTCATATATAAAAATGAATTAGTTAGTAAATTGTATGAAACGATTTAAATAAGAGTAATTGTTATACTTCATAATAAACCATCATCAATATCATAAAGTTTCTTTTTAATAATGATATTGATGATGGTGCTAATATATCTTAAGATAATGCTGTTTTTTTTAATCTTAAAAAGTTATAATCAAACAATGTTCTAATAAATTTTATTAAAAAAAATTTATACGGCGACCGAAACATCCAAAGCATCCTCTTTGAACTTCATCTTCTCCCTTATCATCAGAATATGAAACTTCTGCTGGACATGGTGATTGTTCATGAGAAGTTTCCCTATGTGGTGTGTAGGTGATTTTAGAAGTTTGCTTTTGTTTAGCTTCGTTATCAACCGCATCAGTAGTTGCAACTGGTGGTGTTAGTTTTGTTTCAGATTGAGCCAATAAAAGATTAACGCTGGATGATCTTTCATTTAAAGCCCTAGGGAGCAGCAGATTCTCTTCTTCAGTATCTTGCTGATTAACAACTTTTGCCTCATGATCATAAATTAATGCGTCATAAATAGCTCATTGTGATTTGAAAGAAATGCAGCTTCTTCTCCACGATCTATCATATAATATCTAAGATCCCAAATACTATCTGCATCACAAATTGTTCTACCTTCCACTTTATTATTACATAATAGGCCATATAAATTAATAATTTGATTCGCTATGGTAGAGTTGGTTGGTAGATGATTATGAAATTTAGTCTTATGAATTTCATCCACTAAATATTCATTATATGTTGGAACAGCATCTAGCATATGTTTAAAAATTTGAAATGAACCAGGTGTCCACTGAATGCAGTCTAAAATATCAAAATACGGTTTCAACTCTCCATAAAAATATTCGAAATCATTGATATTGTTTAATTGAAAAATTCGCAACATCCGCCTGGTAACATTGGGACCAAATTGTTTTAATCAATTTTTCCCATTTGGTGTCTTTAGATAGATTCTTAATTCATTTTCTTTCATCTATTCCACAAATTTTAAGCATATTAATAAATAATACTAAGAAATATTGGAAGATTAAAAATACTACTGTTTAATAAAGAATAAATCGTTGTGAAATTCTCAAATTTTAACAGGGTGATTAACTAAGTGGGTAAATAAAAATAAGTTTTGAATTCTAAAATAACACGCACACTTTTAAATTCCTATGTTCAGTGTGAGTGTTTTGAACTAAGTACGGCTATGAATTATCTAATCAGTTTATTTATGGTGAATGACTTGCTTGTTGTTGAAGAGGGGGGTTCCCTTCATCAGAAAACTCACTACCATTTACAGCACCATAGCCTTTTGGATAATTGTTGCCTTGAATTGATACATGAAGATCATCATCGGGCTCTCCCTCTATATTAGCTTCTGCTTGACGTCGTTTTATAATGCAGTAAGTCGCAGCCCCGACACCCAAGAGGAAAACCCCAACAGAAAAACCAGCAACGACACCCGTATTAAGTGTCATCTGACAAAATTCCTTCATGGCATTCCAGGCAATTTCAGGACGGTGTTGGTATTCGAAAACGCCCATGGTACAACCATAGGTGAATAAATTTGCATCACTAAAGGTTTTTACTCTTGGTTTACCTGGAAAAGGACATTCAGAAATTTCATGTGATATTTTTGCAGTATGGTTGCCTGGTGAATCATTAATAGAATTTATCATGTCATCTGCTAATTTTTCTACGTCACCTTCTTGGCTTATCACTATTGATTGTTTATCTACATTTAAACACATATATCCAGGAATGGCTTGGGCTTTGATAACCATTTCTGATGCTGTTAATAAACCTTTTAATAGAATTGCTGTCGTGCTAAATCTTGGCATTTTTATTGTGCTCTTAAATTGTTATATTATAGCTATTTTACAGTGTGTGATTTAGCTGAAATACCTCTTTTTCAGGAACATTTTATGGCTAAATGAATGCTATATTTTCGATTGGAAGGATTGGCGGTTTATAAAATATACTTAGATTTGTTGAGTTATTCTATTTCTTGTATTTTTTAACTTAATTAAAAGTAATGAGATTAATAAATAATGCGTTATTTATTAGGTATCAATTTTAGTAATTTTACATCATTGTTAGCAAATAAATTTTGTTACTATTCAGCATAAATGCTCAATAGTTACCCTGATAATACTGCCTAACTTGGCAAAGCCAGGCTAACGGCACTTAAGGGGATAATCGCGATTCTCCCCTTAAGAATCCCCATCGCGTAAGGAAAGTCTGTTCTTTTCAGTATTTCTACGTTTTTGCTTAAATTTGGTGAATCGTTACTAAATTTTAATAATGATCATTTAATATTTTCATAGTGAAAAAGAATTGGTTTTTCTATTAGATGTAGTTGGTCCGTTCACTAGATTATATTCATTTTCTAATAATTTCTTTAGTTCTGTTACTTTTAAATCAAAAATTGCTCTTTTTGGATTTCCATATCCTTCTTGTTGACCATAGAGCACAGTTGCTTCTTGCAGTAAATAGTGTTTTGCTAAATTAATAATATCAAGTCCAAACCAGGCGCCACCTTCTGAAGCTGTAATGAGTCTCAGAGGGGGAAGTTCTTCGTTTAATTCCATGTTAAATATATTGGATTGTAATTCATCTACGTTATCAATTAACCATAATTTTTTATTTGGCTGTTTGGGCTTAAAAAGTTCTTCGACAATTAATGCGCTTAAGCCTTTTGAGCTAGATGTAAAAATTGCAAGTGCTAATTGCAAAACTTCTTTAGGATTAAGCTCTTCATCATTTTCCAGTTGTTCACAATAACGCACTACATTATTTCCTCTAACAATACCTGTCGAAGAAAAAAAACGACCAAAACTAAATTCACCAGGAAGAGAACCTCTTTTTTTTCTTCTATTATTGTATTTAATAGCGCTTTGTTTAATGGCAAGAAGCAATTCTTGATAATTAGAAATATGGGTACTCATGACGGATGCCTCTTGTTGAAAAATGTATAATATATCGTATCAACATATATAAGGGTTGATAACCCAGAATCAATGATTATTTTTCGGGTATTTACATTATCATTCTTAAAGAAAACGATTTGAAATCGTCAGGTTTTGAGGATTTTAATATGATTACACGCCCGAATAGAGTATCATCAGCTTATATTTGAACTGCTAATTGAGACATATTCATGCCCTATAAATTAGTCATTTTTTCGATAGTTGTTATCGTAGTGGTTTGGTTAACGACTTTTCTTTTAGGAATTTATAATGCGGGCATTGCAGGCTATATTATTGCTGCTGTTTTAATATTTATTCTTATACTATTAGCGATTATTTATTATGAACAAAAAAAAGAAAAAAATTACGACAAACCCGACACTGACATAGAAGAGTAATTAACGATGAGTAAAATATTAGTTTCAACGCAAGATGAAATTTCTGGGTATCAAATTTTGCAAACTTATGGATTGGTCAGAGGCAATGCTGTTCGCAGTCGTAATATTGCGCGCAATATTGTCGCTAGCTTACGTACGATATTTGGCGGTGAAATTCCTGAATATACTAAATTGATTGCAGAATCGCGTGAGCAAGCGTTGATCCGTATGTTAAAAGAAGCAGAGTCTCACGGAGCAAATGCAGTTGTTGCATTTCGATTTATTACTTCGGATATCGGACAAGCTTGTACTGAAATATTAGCCTATGGTACGGCGGTTAAAGTTGAGTCGAAATAACATAGTTATCGCTTAAAAGTGAAAGGTGTTGAGAAATCTCAACAACAACCGTTAAGATTTATTAATTTCCTTCAATTACAATTTTGATCTTGGTATTTCATATCGATGTGATAATTTATTTAACGCCTCAAAAATAACGCCTAACATTTTTTTGCTCGCTTCATAAATACCTGGTGCTTGTGATTCTCTGGGGCCTGCAATATTAAGATCATCAATATTATGTTGTTTAATCCAATCAAGAATATCATCAAGATTGAGTTGTGCTGAAAGACTCACAATTAAATAAGGTTTACTTTGGGATTTTACTTCTTCAATTGTTAAAATGGTGCCATCAGTAACTTTTACCGGCAAGGAGGGGACAATAATGATTGTGCCATCTGAGTCGCGAATATTTAATTTTGTTCTAACATCAAATTCACGGGATTCAGTTTCGACTAAATTATAGATTTGGGGAATAACTGTTTCATTCTCTGCTCGCCGACCCTTTGGGCACCAACCACAATGAGGGATATTAGTTGCAATGGCACTATCAAGTGCTGCCCTATCCACACCTGTTTGTCCGCCAGAACGAATTTTCATGACATATTTTCCTTATTTTCTGAATTAAATATAGTCGGGGTAAATTTTTTCGGTAAGTCATAAACATCGATATGAGTTTTGCGCTTAATAAAATTAACGAGTATTTGCGCAGGCCCTGAAAATATCAGTGAGTAAGAAATTTTAATGGAATAGCTTATTAAAATTACTTTAAACACATTTTTTAAAGGGAGTGATTGTATTTCCATGAGTAATATCGCTAAAAAAGAATAGAGCGCTTCGGAAAACGCAGAAGATCCCAAACTTCTTAACCAAAATTTTCGACCTTTTAATAAGACTTTCCACCGTGTCAGAATATATGAGTTAACTAAATTTGCCGTAATATAGGCGATAAAACCACTAATATCAATTCTTAAAAGCGAGGGTCCTAACACATAAGCATAGGCATGTTGTTCGGTAAAAAAAGCAGGATGCGGTGCAAGTATTGCTAACTCACAAATAATGGCAAATAATGTTTGCGCAGCAAAACCTGTGACAATTAGAAATCGAGTAATTTTATAACCATAAATTTCTGCCACAATATCATCTAATATAAAAACAAAGGGGGATGTCAGCGTGCCACCCAATACGAAAAACGCATCGACACCAATATATTTATTGGTTAACACTGCATTACAAATCATAATACTCATATATAACATGCTAAGAATGACCAGCACTTTAAATGCCGGTGGATTATCAAGCGTTAACGAATAAGAAGTGGATTGTTGTTGATTGCTCATTAAAACTGACCTTAATTATTTTACAATATAAAGCATGGGTGTTTTATTGTGTTGATTGAGGGTTATGGGTTTATTTAATTTAAGGCCTGCAAAAATACCAATGTGAAAGGCTTCTGCGGCATCAAATTCTTGGATGAGATCTTCTGATAATGCAATGTCTCTTGGATCCATGATATGTTGTTGATTAAGTGTGTGATCAATAAAACCGAGATCACCCACTCTATCTTGAAATAATAATTGGAATCGGCCATAACGATGAATTTCTCTTGATGAATTAGTTTGTTTTAGATTTAATCGCGGGATTTCTCTATTTTGTTTTGAATATTCTAAACCAAGATAACAAGCTTGAAGCGGATGTAAACCATCGATAATGTCGAGATCATTAATTAACTGTGCGAGAGTTGCTTTAAATGTGCCAAAGGTATTAATACATTGCAAAAGATACTTCTGCTTATGTTTATCAAAATCTACAATTTTATAAAATATATATGATAGTCGTGATTCATCATTTTTTGAATTTACAGATGAGAAGATGGCGTTAATTCGTGAAAATAATTTAATCATGATTAAATCCATTTAGGCATTTAGATAAAACGTTAACTTTTTTTTAACCTTATCTATTGCCGAGGGTAGTTAATCCTTACTATTTAATATGTGCATTTATCGTATCATAGGGCTGAAGCCTTGAAAAGCGTTCTTTTTATAGGGGTTATTCCCAGGTTTTCAGCTAATAAATTATTATCAAAAAACTATTTTAAACTATATCAATTAGATAGTTTTGCTTTATTTCTATCTTTAAATAACGGTGAATATCACTTATATCAATTTGACATTTGAAATAACCACAAGTGTTCACCTATTCCTGTGTTAATGTAGCGCGATCCAAAAGTGGGCATTATCTCGCCTAATACACTTAGATAAGCATTAAACATATCATTTCCTTGTATACTCGGTAAAATTAGACCTGTTCCAATTTGACTAGTTGGCATTGATTGCCAAAAATGTGAAGCCAAGTTGTAGTAGTTTATTTGTGAATAATATTTGTTAGCCTTGTCATCTAAACGAAGAGTAAAATTGACAAGGTCAGTGTTACCTACATTGAATAAATTACTTTGCGATTGTTGTGAATTAATTTCAGTTGGAATTGGTGCACCTAAATCGTCACCTTTTAAATTATTGATCGTTATTTCACCGGCATAATAAGGTGAATTACTAGTCAGATTGTTTTCACTATTATTAGTTTGTGTGGAATACGCTGGAGTTGCATAAGACAAGTACCAGAGTTTGTTGCGGCTAAATAAAAAGTCGGCTCTCGAAGTTAGATAGTTTTTTTCATCAATGAGTGCGGTAGGTGTGTTAATCAATTTCCAACTAGGTGAGCGAGTATTAGTGTCAAAACAATATATTTTTTGTGAACCAGACGGAGGATTAATCGCCGCACAAAATTTACCGTCACCGACACCGATATTATGATAATAAATTCGTATCGCTGCCGGCACCGTTGGCGCATCAATGTTATGCCATTGGTTATCACCATTTGTATTATTGTAATCAATCCCATAACTACCACTATCTTTGAAATATAAAGAATAAACATGATTCAAATCACTAAACAATGCAGCAGTACGGTGATTATTTAATGGTGGTATAGTTAAATTACCATTACTATCGATAATACCTAGATAAGGTAATTTATAGCCAGAAGGTGTTGATGAGGGAAAAGGAGAAAGTTTTAAAAATAATGCGGGTTTGCCTTGTAGATAGGCAAGCGTATAATCTGCAAAACGAGGTAAGCCATTAAAACAGAGATTTGGTAACAGTTTTTTACTCGGGATCCATTGTTTTTTATCCATCATAAATGTTTTGATTGCGGCATCATAACATCATAATTAACGGGACTGATTACCCAAAACAAGACACAAAATTAGTTTTTAATTTAGAGTCCTTATTGATTAATTTGAATTAAGGTTGACATTATTTTTTATATAGCGTTGTTGTTGAGCAAGTGTTTTTGATCTTTATTATTTTCCTACAACTTGTAAAACACTTCTAAGTGCCGAATTATAATCCGCCACTAAAGCACCATAAGGTTTTATGACATGAACCTCTTTTTTAAAGGCGCTTCTATTTTCTTCAACAATACGAGAAAAATCATGATCGAATTTTCGACTAAAAAGCCTCATTTTGTTTGGAATGTCTTTCGCGGGATAAATCTGAGCGCCAAAATCACCAATGGCATCGATAATGATCGCATTTTTCCAGCTAGAATAATCATCAAACGATTCATTCTCATCTCGCCCAAACACTACAAAACAATGATCACTATCTGCAATTTGATAAACTTCAACATTTTGATCACTGTGCTGTAACAAGTAACCTAAAATAGTACTTGAAAACTCAAAACAATTCCCATAAGAGCTGTTTGAAGAAGAAAAATAAGCTAAAAAATCGGATAAATAGGATATATCTCGTTCCGGGGAATAAAGTGGGACATGTTGTTTGATCGTTGGTCTTAGTTTACTTGCAATACTGTCTAACTTGGTTCGCTCTGAATGAATCTTTTTCATATTCTCAACAATGATTAAGATAATTAACGCGACAACATTATCCGGTGCATTTTTTGGGATTCTAATCGCAGTGCTTGAGTTTTTAATTTTGTTACAAGCAAATATTAATGCTAGTTTTGCTAAACGTAGTAAGTTATTACTAGCGCTTTTGTCGGGGCGACAAAATGATAAAGTAAACATGGTTAATTCTTATAATTATATTTTGGGGCATCATAATAAAAATCGACCCTATTTTAAATCTCGGAAAATACTTATGGTTTTGTGATGATAATTATCGCCTATATTTCACTTAGTATTTCCAGTAATATTTTAAAAAAAAATATAAATATAACATTAAGAATAATAATAATGGCTTTCTCACTATCGAATAAACTATTTAAAGTAGTCAATGCGAGCGTTTGTGCTATTGAAATTGATTTACTGAGCGAGTTCGTCAATAGAAACTTGGGCGATCCAAATTCTCAGTTAATTTCTTGCGATCAACTATTACAAGAAAATAACCTTATGACTGCGAGTGATTTACATCAAAATAATGATTCTAGTTTGCATATCATCTTGATGAAGAAAAAATTCACTAATACGGTTGTAGGCTGTCTCATTGTAGACTTACGGGATACTATGCCTTACTTGGAAGTCATCGCATCAACACAACAAGGCGTCGGAAGACTATTAATGTTCGCACTTGAAGAATGGTTACTGTATCACAACAGAACTCAATATTTTTTACACTCACGACCATCATCAGAAGGATTTTATGAAAAGTTAGGATTAGTAAAATTAGAGAGTGGTGTAGAATCGTCGACTTATTATCATTTTATGCCATCTCAGTATAAAACAATGAAATTAACAGCATTATGTAGTGAAATTACGTCTCAGTATGAAATAACATTAAGATTTTTATTAACATTAACACTCAATACAAAGGAAGATAAAATGACACAACAAAACTTTAAACCCTTTACTTCTAAATTGTAGCGTATTGTTAATTATTAGAAAGCTTAATTTTAAGGTAACTATTCAGCATAAATGCTGAATAGTTACCCTGATAATACTGCCTAACCTGG
>CAYGUK010000077.1:0-19485 GCA_964352985.1 uncultured Legionellales bacterium | reverse complement strand
TTTCTGTACGTCATCAATTATATTATTGTTTTCAAGTAGCTGTAGTTTTTTTAAAAATATCGGTGAAGCTAAAGTGTTCGCTGAATTTAAATAAATATTTTGAGAGTTAATTAGCTTGGTTAGTTCAATTTTTTGTTTGTTATTAATTTGTTTATTTGAAAATACATTATAAGCAATAGCTCTTTCAAGGCCAGAAAATTCTTTGCTTTTGATAAAATTTAAATAAGCCAAGCCATCTTTACTTAATTCACTATCAGAACTTAGTTTTATTAATTCTGAGGTCAACTTCATTATTTTTTGATTAACTTTAGAATAGTTTGTTAATGCTTGCTTGCTTGATATTTCTATATTTTTTACTTGTATTCTTAGCTTGATTAATTGCTTTAATATAGTATCAACATTTTTTACACTATTATTTAAAATTTCATTATTTGATAAAAGTGCTGTTTCCTTAATGAGATGATGAAATTGCTGAATCTTGTTATCGGTTTGTTTAATGGTTGTAGTGAGTTCTTGATTGAATAACTCTCCATGACTAGTTAAATAAGCAATTGAAGTACCTCTTTCTTGTTGTAATGCATGAATCATTTGGCCATTAATTTCAGCAACATTCATTAATTTTGATAATTGATTATATTCTGAATATTTTTGATAATCCTTGTAGGAAATTAATGCAATATATATCACGAGCAGTATAAATAAGGGGGCGAGCATGATTGAAAGTTTATACCCTAACTTAATATTAGAGAGAATTTTCATTAATACCTCCATGTAATAATTGCAATCAGCACAATACGTCAATTATAAGTATAGTAGATGTGATTCAACTATTAGCCAGAATTAAACTAAATTTATTAATTCATTATTATAAGAGACTTATAAAGATTAGATGATTACCAACGTGAAATGGCTTCAATAGCTTGTTGATTTTCTGGGCGTGCCAGTAGGCTACTATTATTAACATAAATATTGTATTTCGCATTATTTACCATTGGCATAATGACAGCACTTCCAAATATTGTATCTACCCAAACTTTGTTCTCTTGTGCTATTTCACGAAGTGGTTGTCCGGGATATTTATATAACGCGTAGTTACTCGTATTCTGATCGATCGGATTAAAATAATAACTATTTAAACGTTCTAATTTAAACGGTGTTGTAAATCCAAAAATAGTAGCGAGTAGATGATATTTTAAAATTCGAGCATCAAGTTCAAACAAATCACCATTTAGGTGATAATTTGTCAGCGTGCCATTTTGATAAATCAATGTTGCATCATATTGATGAGGTGCTAATTGTTTGAATTGAATAGTAGCAACGGTTTGCTCTGGCTCAAGTTTTGCTGAATAAAAAATATAAAATATAATTGCGCCAATTATCATCGAAATAATAATGATTAATATTTGAGATAGTAACCTTTTTATATTTCCGATTAAGTTTTTGCCTTGTTTTTTTAAAATGACTAATAGTACTAAAACTAAAATAATTAATATGATGTAGAAAACAATTTTAGTCATTCTTTGCCTCGTTTTGATTGGCGCCCTGAAGAGGATTCGAACCTCTGACCTATCCCTTAGGAGGGGATTGCTCTATCCATCTGAGCTACCAGGGCAAAGTGACACTTTAATTTAAAGTGATAATGAGTGCAAATGGTGTGTGATGCTTATTTAAATGAAGTTCACTCATGTTGTTAAATGTTATTGACTAACTGTTAAAATTAACAATGTGATGAAAGATTATGTTGATGTAAGGAGACATCTGAATGAAAAGTAAACTTCAATATAAAAAGAAACTTGCTAAAATGTTAATTTTTATTGGGGTAGTAATTGAAGTTTTTGTAATGGTTCTTTTTTTTGATATTAAGTCTCATTATAGATCTCTTTCGCTGCGACAATATTATGAAACTAGACTGACAAGAGCGATGTTTTATGGATTGATGGGATTTAGTTTCGTCATGGGGCTAGGTTTTATCTTAGCTGGAATTGATAAATTAAAGAAAAATTCACAATAATTAAGCTTGTTTCCTATAAATCATATCAACATTCTAGTGTTCTGTATTTTGCTGAACTATCACTAGGATCTTAAGTATGATAGAATATGCACTCGTTTGAAAACTAATTGGAGTATCAATTATGCCTGACGTCTCAGCATATGCAGTGCAATCAAATGCAAGTCCCTTAGAAAAAACTACTATTCACAGGCGTGAGCTCACTCACCATGATGTTGCTATAGATATTTTATATTGTGGTGTGTGTCATAGTGATATTCATATGGCAAGAAATGATTGGGGTATTTCGGTTTATCCTTTAGTTCCAGGTCATGAAATTATTGGCAGAGTTTCAAAAGTTGGTGATCAGGTGACAAAATATCAAGTCGGTGATTTAGTCGGTGTGGGTTGCATGGTTGGAAGTTGTGAAAACTGCTCAAGTTGTAATGAAGGGCTAGAGCAATATTGTAATAATGGCTTTATCATGACTTATGGTAGTGAAGATCCAAAATTTGGTGGGGTGACACTCGGTGGTTATTCTAAATCAATTGTAGTTGAAGAAAATTTTGTATTAAAAGTGCCAACTAATTTAGAAATTAGTGCAGTAGCGCCATTATTGTGTGCGGGCGTGACGATGTGGTCTCCTTTAAGACATTGGCAAGTTAAACCCGGTGATAAAGTTGGAATTATTGGCTTAGGTGGATTAGGTCACATGGGAATAAAACTCGCAAATGCTTTAGGGGCAAATGTTGTAATGATTTCACGCTCAAAGGACAAAGCAAATGATGCTAAAAGACTAGGTGCGCATGAAATATTGTCAACCACTGATGAGCAAGCTATGACGGCAGCAGCAGAATCTTTTGATTTACTGATTAATACTATTCCAGTTGATCATGATTTAAATCCCTATTTACCATTATTAAAGCGTGATGCGACAATGGTATTGGTGGGAGCTATTGGTGATTTAACTAAAAACATCAACTCCATGCCAATTGTTTTTAGACGCAAACAAATTGCAGGTTCATTAATTGGTGGTATTAAAGAAACACAAGAAATGTTAGATTTTTGTGGTAAACATAATATTACAGCAGATGTAGAATTAATAAAAATTGATAATATTAATCTAGCATATGACCGGATGATAGCAAGTGAAGTGAAATATCGATTTGTAATTGATATGGATTCTTTATAATTTTTATTGTTCGCGATAAAGAAAAAAGTGGGTTTTTAAAAACCCACTTTTTTTTTGTTTAATCTTGAGATGATTCTACTGATTCTAATGCGGGTGCGTCTGATTTAGAGTCATCATCATTATTATGATGTTGCTGATAACTACTTTTTTGATTGCGGCGTTGTCTTCGTTGGCCACGACGTCGATATTGTTTGTTATTATTTGTTTGATCATTATTCCCATGTTTATTGATTTCTTGATTTGTGGGATTTTGATTTAACGGTATTATTTTATCTTCATTTAGATCGTTTTGTGTCTCGAATTGATTATTCGGGTTTGATGTTTTTTCATGTCGATTAGTATGGTGACGCGGCGAATTTTGTTTGTCACGGTTTTGGTTAGAGTGACTACGGGGATTGCGTCTTTTTGCATTTTGATGTTGGGGTTTATTATGACGGTGGTTATTATTACTCTGGTGACGACGTTGCTGTTGTGGTCGATTTTGACGATGTTGAGATGATCGTTTTTTATATTTTGATGAAGTGTTCTTTGATTGTTTTGAGGATCCAAATATTTTTGCAAGTAACCGTTTTATTAAGCCGTGTTTCTTTTTGGTCGCTATTGGCATTGGCGCTGCTGGCGTAATTTGTGTGATATCAACTGCAGGTTCACCATCGTTATTTGTCACGCCTGAATTAATCGTTGAATCATGAATTAACTGTTGATCATTATTGATTAAATCAAATTGATAACTGGATTTTTGTTGACGCAACGAACTATCATCTTGGCGCACTCGTTCTATTTCATAATGGGGCGTATCTAAATTTGGATTTGGAATGATAATGATTTGACAGTTATTTTCGTTTTGTATTTTGACTAAATGCTCTCGTTTTTCATTACAAAGGAAAGTTGCTACTGCAACAGGAACTTGTGCTTTTACTAGACCTGTATTTTCTTTCATGCAGTTTTCACGAATGAGTCTTAATACAGATAATGAGAGAGATTCTACGCCACGAATATAACCATAACCGCTGCAACGTGGGCAGGTTACCTGACTGGCTTCACCTAAAGAGGGGCGGAGTCTTTGACGTGACATTTCAAGTAATCCAAAGCGTGAAATACGACCAATTTGGACTCTTGCTCTGTCGACGCGTAAAGCTTGCCGTAAATGATTTTCAACTTCGCGTTGATTACGGATAGGAGACATGTCAATGAAATCGATAACGACTAATCCGCCTAAGTCACGTAAGCGCAACTGACGAGCAATTTCATCTGCAGCTTCGAGATTAGTATTTAATGCCGTTTCTTCAATGTCGCCACCTTTTGTTGAACGAGCTGAGTTAATATCGATGGTGACTAATGCCTCTGTATTGTCTATCACTAAGCATCCACCAGAGGGTAAGATAACAGTTCGTTGAAAAGCTGATTCAATTTGGGATTCAATTTGATAACGGTGAAATAGGGGAATTGCTTCTGAATAATATTTTACTTTATCAATGAAATCAGGTCTGATGAGATTGATGTGTTTTAAAACTTTTTGATAGACATCATAGTTATCAATGATAATTTCACCAATGTCCATGCGCAGATAATCGCGCAATGATCGCATGATGACATCACTTTCTTGGTGAATTAGGAAAGGAGCTTTGCGAGATTCAGCTGCATCTTTAATAGCTTGCCAATGTTTGATGAGCAAGTCTAAATCCCATTGTAATTCTTCACTGCTACGACCAACGCCGGCTGTTCTAACAATGAGGCCCATATCTTCTGGGATGACAAGTTGGTTTATCGTTGCGCGTAATTCATCACGCTCATCACCTTCGATTCGACGAGAAATACCACCAGCGCTTGGATTATTAGGCATTAAAACTAAGTAACATCCAGCGAGACTCACGAAGGTTGTTAATGCTGCTCCTTTATTTCCACGTTCTTCTTTATCAACTTGAATAATAACTTCTTGGCCTTCATGAACAACATCTTTAATATTTATTTTTTCATTATCATTTGGTTGATTGATAAAATAACTATTAGCAATTTCTTTTAAAGGTAAAAAACCGTGTCGAGTAGCGCCATAATCTACAAAAGCAGCTTCGAGGCTTGGCTCAAGTCGAGTAATTTTTCCTTTGTAGATGTTCGCTTTTTTTTGTTCTCGACCAGCGCGTTCAATATCTAAATCATATAATTGTTGGCCATTAACAAGCGCAACACGCAACTCTTCGTTTTGAGTTGCATTAATTAACATTCTGTTCATTGTATTCTCATTTTGGTTCTAGTGCTTAATTTTGCAACCTTATTTAGGGGCCGCCGCTGCATGAATTAATATTTCTAAGTCAGCAATCTAATCAGGTTTTATCCTGATCTTTTAGTGCTACAACAATGTTGTCATTGGAGCTTTCGGCTTACAATATATTAAAAGTTAGTTGCAATTTTGCACTTATCACCCATCTCGCTAGGCTTTTGCTAAGCCAAATGGGATGAAAAACTTTCACGGTCTTAGTTTTACACGCTTTGCGATTATCGCTTAATCTGCCCCTTGCGATACGCTTTAACTAAAACATCCCGATAAATCTTTATCGTGTGTTGACTATATCATAATCACTAACAGTATCAAACAGATAGAGAATTATCTTTAGGCTTTACAGTGGTAGAATTCTATGGCAGTATGCATGATTAGCTTATCTATGTGATTGATTTATGAATGATAATTTAATTACCATCAGCGAAAGTAACGTTGGTCAGCGTATTGATAATTTTTTAGTGGTAAAATTTAAGGGGGTGCCTAAGGCACTCTTTTATAAACTTATGCGTAAAGGGACGATTCGTGTAAATAAAGGGAGAATTAAACCTGATTATCGATTGCAACTGGGTGATAAAATTTGGGTGCCTAAATTCACGGTAAAAGAGTCGCCAGAAATACCTGTTCCACATGAAACGCTTCAACAAACTTTACGACAAGCCATCGTTTATGAAGACGAGCGTTTTCTTATACTTAATAAACCAAACGGCATGGCTGTTCATGGTGGTAGTGGATTGAGTTATGGTGTTATAGAATGTTTAAGGGTAATGTACCCAGAATTATCTCAGTTAGAATTAGTTCATCGACTTGATCGTGACACGTCTGGTTGTTTAATCATTGCTAAAAAACGTTCTATGCTGCGCTATCTTCACGAAGTTATTAGAAACGGTGAAATGGCAAAAACCTATCTTTGTATCGTTAAGGGATTATGGCCTAAGACTTGTCGGGTCGTTGATTCACCGTTAATTAAAAATCAATTACAGTCTGGTGAGCGCATGGTGTTTGTTCATCCAGAGGGAAAACCATCTATCACTCAATTCAAGGTTATTCGTCATTTTGAAGATAGAACATTATTAGAAGCAAAGCTTATAACGGGACGAACTCATCAAATTAGAGTTCATTCAGCGAGTCAGGGACATCCTATTATTGGTGATGATAAATATGGTGATAAGAATTTTAATTTTCAATATAAAAAATATTATGATGGAAAATTATTACTTCATGCGAAATCAATCATTTTCCAGGATAAAGATAGTCCAAATAAATTATCATTTAATGTACCAATTCCAACTCATTTCAAAATCGATGAGAATTGAATTATTAACTATCCATGTTGTGTTTTTTTATCAGTGAAAGTTATGTAAACTGTTTGTGTGAAATTTATAAAAATATTAAGGGATAAAAAATGAAAAAAATGCCAGCTCATGCAAAGAGTTTTTCAGTTGCTGCTGTAAGTGCCCTAATCACTTTCCTTGCTTGGTACAATTCTGAAGATTCAAGAGTCACATGGGCGCTGGCAACGGCAACTATTGCGGCGACTGCTCATGGGGTGGAAAATTTAAGGAATGAGGGTAGATTAAAAAAGATTTTTAATCCTTTCAGATAATTTATGTCATAAACAAATTGATACCAGCATGTTGCAGCATTTTACACAGGGCAATCAAAGGCAATCCAATTAACGCGGTGTAATCGTTGCCTTCACATGAATCAAACAAACTTACAGCGAAACTTTCAGCTTTGATACTACCCGAGCTATAAAGTGGCTCATCAATTTCGACATAAGATTTAATTTGTTCGTAACTTAACTTTTTAAAATTAATCTGATAAATCTCGATGGTCTCTTGGAATGTATTATTGGCTGAATTAAATAAACACAATCCCGTATAAAATCTAACGATGTTTCCGGACATGCTGGTTAATTGTTCAATAGCGTTATGTTTGGTCAAGGGCTTGAAAAGTAAATGATTATTGACTTCACCAATGGTATCTGCGCCAATAACAAGTGCATCTTGATGTTGTTTAGCTACTGTTTTTGCTTTGCTGATACTTAATCTTGAAACCAATTCATCTGCCGTTTCGTGTATTAATGGCGTTTCATCAATCTCAGGCGTGTGGATTATGAATGGCAATTTCAGTCGTTTTAACAACATTTGACGCTGGGGGGAGGCTGAAGCTAATATTAGATGTTGGTTGAGCATGGTGTTATATCCTATTGATATATTGTTATTTATTAAGTATAAAGTAGGTTCTTAAAAAGCCTAAGCTAATAGTTTACAATTATTAGCAATTTTCTTTGACACATCAATAACATATCGTTAGAATTCACTCGCCATGTCAAGTGTACAATTACCAAATGAAATAAATCCGATTGCACTAGCTCATGAAACAAAAAAGCTAGAGGGTTTAATTGCCGTGCAATCGTTAAAGAGACTCACTCATGTTGCGGGAAAGCAACATGGGGAAGTTTATGTCGTTGTCGATTTTGGTAAAGATGCAAATGGCTTAAATTACTTTAGTGCTCGCATTAACACTCAGTTATCGTTGGTGTGCCAACGTTGCTTAGATAGCATGGAGCAAAAAGTAACAACTCAATTTAAACTGTATACTGTGACAAATCAGATGCAATTTAAATTAATACCGAATGATGTTGATGCTTTATTCATTGGTGATGAGCCCTTTTTATTGCATGACATTATTGAAGATGAATTAATTGTCAGTTTGCCGATGTTTGCGAAACATCAAAATGAGAAAGATTGTAATTTGTCTGATAATTCTACATTATCTGCAGATTCAACAAAACGTAAACCCTTTGCAAATTTGGCGCAACTAGTCACATTAAGTGACAATGAGGAGTTTGAAAATGGCGGTACAACAAAACCGTAAAACGAGATCAAAACGTGATAAACGTCGTTCACACGATAGTTTAACTTCTGCCACATTAACAACTGATAGTGAGACGGGTGAAACCCATCGTCGACATCACGTGACACCTGATGGTTTTTATCGTGGACGTCAAGTAATTGAAGTTGAAGATTTCGAATTAGAAGAAGACGAGGAATAAATTCTTTTGACAAACATTACGATTGCAATTGATGCCATGGGAGGCGACTTTGGTACAAGGAGTGCCGTACCTGCTGCTATTAGTGTGTTAAAAAAACACCCTGAATTAAATTTAATTTTGGTGGGTGATAGTTATATTTTAAATAAACATTTTAAAAAAAATAATATCACTGAAAGCGATCGATTAATGATCCATCACGCTTCTGAAAAAGTAGGAATGGATGAATCTCCTTTAAATGCTTTACGTAAGAAAAAAGATTCTTCGATGCGTGTAGCTCTAAATATGGTAAAAGAAGGGCGTGCTAGTGCTTGTGTGAGTGCAGGTAATACGGGTGCTTTGTTAGCAACTGCACGCTTTGTCCTTAAAACGCTACCGGGTATTGAAAGACCAGCCATTATGCGAGTCTTACCCACAATATTACCTAATAAACATGTCCGTGTTTTAGATTTAGGTGCAAATGTAGATTCCTCTCCTGAAAGTTTGGAACAATTTGCGGTCATTGGATCTGTCGTATCAAGTGCGGTTGAGAATATAGAAAAACCCAAAGTGGGGTTACTCAACATTGGCGAAGAAGAAATTAAAGGAAATGATTTAGTCAAAAAAGCAGCCGTGCTACTTAAACAAAATAGATCTATCAATTATGTTGGCTACATTGAAGGTGATAAAATTTACACTGGATTAGTTGATGTCATCGTGTGCGATGGATTTGTTGGTAACATCGCTTTAAAAGTGACTGAAGGCTCCATTAAGATGGTGATGAAATATTTCAAAGAAGCTTTTTTAAGAAATATTTATACGAAATTAACCGGTTTTCTTGCAAAACATGTTCTCATGAGTATCCGTAAAAAAATGGATCCAGAACGTTACAATGGCGCTAGTTTAGTGGGATTACAGGGGATTGTAATTAAAAGCCATGGCGGTGCAAGTGCAAATGCATTTGCTAATGCAATTGAAGAAGCTATAAAAGAAGTCGCAAAAGATATACCTAGTCGAATTCGCCATCAAGTGAGTTCTTCATTAAAACAGGATACTGTTCAATCATGACGTTTTCAAAAATAGTTGGTTGCGGAAGTTATCTTCCCAATCAGGTTCGCACAAATGATGATATCTCTGCAATGGTTGAAACATCTCATGAGTGGATTTATGAACGTACAGGGATTAGTGAACGACGAATTGCAAGCGATGATGAAACCGTTTCCATTTTAGGTTACCACGCAGCTAAAAATGCTTTAGAGATGGCTGGGTTAGATGCAAGTGATATTGATATCATTATTATGGGGACCACGACACCTGAAACTTTTTTACCTAGTTCTGCTTGTTTAATTCAAGCTATGTTAGGTGTAGGACAACAGTGCCCAGCTTTCGATCTAAATGCTGCTTGTGCCGGATTTAATTATGCCTTAAGCATCGCTGATAATTTTATTAAGTCAGGTCAATATAAAACGGCATTGGTGATAGGGAGTGAAGTGTTAAGTCGTCTAGTTAATTGGAAAGATCGTTCGACATGTATTTTATTTGGCGATGGTGCAGGAGCTGTAATTTTACAGGCAAGTGAATCGCCTGGAATTTTATCTACTCATATTCATGCTGATGGTCAATATGCTGATCATTTAACTATGCCGAACCCATTTACAGATTATCGAGTGAAAGATCAAAGACCCTATGTGTCTATGTCTGGCAATGAAGTATTTAAACATGCAGTAAAAAATTTAGGCGAAGTCATTAACGAAACGTTAGAGAAAAATAAAATTACACATGAAGATATTGATTGGTTTATACCACATCAGGCGAATTTACGCATTATTAAAGCCATGGCGAAAAAATTTAGTTTACCGATGGAAAAAGTTATCTTAACAATTGAGAAACATGGTAATACATCAAGTGCTTCAGTGCCATTGGCACTTGATCATGCTGTCAGACAAAATCTCATCAAGCGTGGAGATACCTTACTCATCGAAAGTTTTGGTGGTGGTTTTACTTGGGGTTCTGCTTTAATTAAATTTTAATCTGAAGAGTAAATATGAAGAAATTTGCATTTGTATTTCCTGGTCAAGGTTCACAATCTCAAGGAATGATAAGTGATTTTTATTCCAAGTATGATTGTGTGAAGCAATTATTTAAGACTGCTAATGAAGTGTTAAATTATAATATATGGGATATCCTCGAACACAATCCTGAAGATAAATTAAATCAAACTCAATATACCCAACCTGCCATGCTTGTTGCTGATATCGCAGTTTGGCAAGTTTGGCAAACACAAAATGAATTCGAACCACCTTTGATTGTCGCTGGACATAGTTTAGGTGAATATGCTGCGCTAGTTGTAGCTGGTGTAATGTCATTTGAAGATGCGCTACAAGTAGTCGCTAAACGAGCTCAATTCATGCAGTCTGCGATACCTGAAAATAGTGGTGCCATGGCTGCTATTATTGGTTTGGATGATGAACAACTTTCTCTTCTTTGTGATAAAGCAAGTGAAGGTGAAATTGTTGCACCTGCCAATTATAACTGTCCAGGACAAGTTGTTTTAGCGGGCACAGCACAAGCTATTCAACGTGCTATTGATTTAGCATTAACGATGAACGCAAGAATGGCAAAAAAAATTGCGGTGAGCGTTCCTGCGCATTGTAAACTAATGGATAGCGCAGGTCAGAAGTTATCTGAAATATTAGATCAAGTTAGACTTCATTCTCCTAACATTCCATTTATTAATAACGTCGATGTTTTGCAGTTAAAAAATATAGACGATATAAAAAAATCACTGATACAACAAGTATCACATCCTGTGCGTTGGGTAGAAATAATAGAACAAATTGCTCGAAATGATACGATATCTGCAATTGTTGAATGTGGTCCAGGTAAAGTATTAAGCAAGCTCATAAAACGTATTACTAATACACTTCCGGCCTTTAGTCTTAATGATGATGCAAGTTTAGCAAAATTAAAAAATGAGGTAACACCAGTATGATGCTAGAAGGTAAAGTAGCTTTAATTTCAGGTGCGAGTCGTGGAATTGGACAAGCTATCGCACGATTAATTGGTCAGCAAGGTGCGACTACTATTGGAACCGCAACAAGTGAGGCTGGAGCAGAAGCAATTTCAGAACACTTCAAAGAGCATAATATCGAAGGTTTTGGCTTGGTGCTTGATATCGGTGATGAAGATTCTGTGAAAAATTGTTTAGCGAAAATCATAGAAAAATATCAATCTCCAACTATTCTCATTAATAACGCTGCTATTAACCGAGATAATTTAATGTTGAGAATGAAAGATGATGAATGGTTAGATGTCATAAATACCAATTTAAATGGTATTTTTCGTTTAACACGTGCTTGCATAAAAGGCATGGTTAAGCAACGTTATGGCAGAATAATCACGATTAGTTCATTAGTTGGATTATCAGGAAATCCAGGACAAGCTAATTATGCCGCAGCAAAAGCAGGAATTATTGGTTTTTCAAAATCCCTAGCTCAAGAGGTAGCGACACGAAATATCACGGTCAATGTTGTCGCGCCGGGTCTTATTGAAACCGATATGTCTGCGAAATTGGATGAAAAACAATACAACGCCTTATTAAATAAAATACCATTACAGCGATTAGGAACAGTTGAAGAAATAGCGCATGGTGTGTTATATCTCGCATCGCCAAATGCATCGTATATCACTGGGGAGACTTTGAATATTAATGGCGGCATGTATATGCATTGAATTGTATGTTTTCGGTGCTTTTATTCAAAAATAAATCATTGCAAAACTTGCAACTTTGATTGAATTGAATAAACTACCGGTGCAGTAAAGACTTTAGGTAACTAGTTATTTTGTGATAAATAGTTACGAATTAAATTTGTCAATCACGAGGAAACTTTTGACATGAGTACAGTAGAAGAACGCGTTAAGAAAATTGTAATTGAGCAACTAGGTGTAAAAGAAGATGAAGTGCGCAACGACGCTTCTTTTGTTGATGATCTTGGCGCGGATTCATTAGATACCGTTGAGTTGGTAATGGCTTTAGAAGAAGAATTTGAAACTGAAATTCCTGATGAAGAAGCAGAAAAAATTAGTACCATTCAAGAAGCTATCGATTACATTGAATCTCATCTTGAAAAACAAGAGCAATAATGACTTGTCTAACAGAGGCTGGTTTTAATTTTTGGTCCAGCCTTTGTTGTTTGGAGGATAATGAGTGAGAGAACGACGTATAGTTGTGACGGGCTTAGGCGCGGTGACTCCGCTAGGCTTGAATGTTGAAGATACTTGGTCAGCACTTTTAGCTGGTAAAAGTGGTGTTACCAAAGTAGAGGATTGCTATGGCATCGAAAAATGTGCTTGCCAAATAAGCGCATCAGTTAAGAATTTCGATGCAGAAAAATACATGGATGCAAAACTCATCCGAAAAACAGATATGTTTATTCGCTATGGGATGGCTGCTGCAATACAAGCGATTGAGGATGCTGGTTTACATACTGAACCTGAAAATGCAGATAGAATTGGTTTTGCAATTGGGTCTGGTATCGGAGGACTCCCTTTAATTGAAAATTCTCATCGATTATTAATGCAAAATAAATTGCGTCGAATTTCGCCCATGTTTATTCCTGGGGTCATTATTAATATGCTAGCAGGCCATTTGTCGATTAAATATGGATATCGTGGTCCAAATATCGCTGTGGTGACCGCATGTACTTCAGGTACGCATAACATCGGAATGGCAGCTCGTTCGATTGCTTATGGTGATGCTGATGTGATGATCGCAGGTGGATCTGAAATGGCGACTTGCTCGCTTGGGCTACTTGGTTTTGCTGCGATGCGAGCATTATCGACGCGTAATAATGATCCTGAAAAAGCCTCTCGTCCATGGGATAGAGATCGCGATGGATTTGTCTTAGGGGATGGCGCAGGTGTTATTGTTCTTGAAGAATATGAACATGCTAAAAATCGTGGTGCAAATATTTATGCTGAGCTTAGTGGTTTTGGGATGAGTGCTGATGCGTTTCATATGACAATGCCAAGAACAGATGGTATGGGTTCAGTCAACTCAATGAAAAATGCACTAGATGACGCCGGCATTTCGCCAGAGGATGTTGATTATATCAATGCCCATGCAACATCAACACCGGCAGGTGATAAACAAGAATGTCTAGCAATTCAAAAGTTATTTGCTGATAAAACGAATGACATTGCGATTAGTTCAACTAAATCTATGACAGGTCACTTATTAGGGGCCGCAGGTGCAGTTGAGGCAATATTTTCGGTGTTAGCAATTCGCGATCAAGTTGCACCACCAACAATTAATCTTGATAATCCTGAAGAAGGTTTAGAAAATTTTAATCTCGTTGCACATGTCGCACAACAACGTAAAATTAATGTCAGTTTATCAAATTCATTAGGATTTGGGGGCACTAACGGTAGTCTTGTGTTCGCTAAATTTAATGAGTGATTATCCAATTTTATTAATTCCCTGAGGGAGGCTTCAGGGAATTTACCTGATATAATTTCGCCTATTCGTGATATAAGTGATGTTGGTTTGATGACAATGGTTAACTATATAGGTGATTGATATGAGAGCCGGTTTTAAGATCATACGCTATATATTAATTTTTACTATTGTGTTTATTATTGTGATCTATGCCTCAAAATGGTTCCATTTTCTTAATACGCCAGTTATTCCAGCAGGACAACATGTCGATTATATTTTAAAACCCGGCACATCCTTAACTAAGTTTGCGAATGATTTTCATCATAAAGGTTATTTAACTCATCCAAAGTTATTTATCTTAATGGCAAAATTTCATGAGCAGGCGGGGAATATTAAAGCTGGGCATTATCAATTTAATGGTCCCATTAAACCAGCCGAACTGCTCAATCAAATTGTTAATGGTAAAGTAATTCAATCACGCTTAACATTACTCGAAGGGTGGACGTTTAAAGAAGTGATGGATGCTGTAAATAATTGCCAACAATTACAGCACACATTACAAAATAAAACGCCGCAACAAATCATGGCTGCAATTGGGCATCCTAACCAACATCCTGAAGGTATGTTTTATCCTGATACTTATCATTTCCCTGAAGGGAGTTCCGACGTTGATTTTTTAAAACGCGCTTATAACACTATGCAGTCGCATTTATCAAAAGCATGGGAAAATAGAGTAGATAATTTACCATATAAAAACTCTTATCAAGCTTTAATTGCGGCATCACTCATTGAAAAAGAGACGGCATTAAATAGTGAAAAACCAAAAATTGCTGGCGTTTTAATACGGCGTTTAGAAAAAAATATGTTGTTACAATTTGATCCGACTGTAATTTATGGGCTAGGAGAAAAATATCAGGGTAATTTAACGCGAGAAAATATGCGTGTCGATACACCTTATAATACTTATTTATATAAAGGATTACCGCCCACACCGATTGCTATTCCTTCTGTTAGTTCTATTACTGCGGCGCTACATCCTGAAAAAGGTAAGGCGCTTTACTTTGTAGCGAGAGGTGATGGCAGTCATGTTTTTACAAATAATTTGAAAGATCATCGTAATGCAATAGTTGAATATTTGCGTAATCGAAAAAAACGAACTGCGCAAAAAGACATGGCTCCAAGTGCTAAGGTGGAAGATCAATTAATACCACCGTCTGAAATAATTCCAGAGAATTGTTATCAAGTGTGGCAAGAAGGTGGCGGACTAGCTTATCTTAAGACCCAGCAAATATGTTATCACCAGAATGTTTGCAGTAAATTATTTCCAGATCATTTCAACGGTCACCATTGCGCACCTTTCAATTATTCAACTTTAATTCAATAGGAAAATGAATGACGAATTTACAACGTGGAAAATTTATTACACTTGAAGGAATCGAAGGCGTAGGAAAATCTTCCTCGGTAAAAGTCGTACAACAGTTTTTACATGATCAAGGTATAGCAACGATACAAACACGAGAACCTGGTGGTACACCCATTGCCGAAGCAATACGCCAAGTTATTTTAACCCATTATGATGAAAAAATGACTTATGATACCGAGCTTATGTTGTTATTTGCAGGTCGAGCACAACATCTAGCCGCAAAAATTTTACCAGCATTAGAGGCAGGGAATTGGGTGATTTGCGATAGGTTTACCGATGCGAGTTTTGCTTATCAAGGTTATGGTCGTGGAATAGATATTAAAAGAATTGAATTTTTAGAGCAGTGGGTGCAAGGTGATTTACGGCCTGATTTAACCTTGCTACTCGATGCGCCAGTTGATGTGGGACTCTCTAGAATTAAAAAACGAGCAAATCGAGATCGTATTGAAGTAGAAAAAAAACAATTTTTTCAGCGAATTCGTGAGGGATATCTTACTCGTGCAAATTCTTTTCCTAATCGTTATGCGATTATTGACGCATCTGTGTCTCCGAATAATGTGAAACTAGCAATATGCCAAACGTTACAAGATAAATTATTTTAAAAGGAGGGCGTTATGGATTATTTTGATATTTATCCCTGGCAAAAGCCCTTATGGCAACTATGTTTAAAAATCTTCAAACAACTACCGCATGCTATTTTATTCTCTGGTATGAAGGGAGTGGGAAAAAGCCAAATTGCAAAGGCGTTTATTGGTTTTATCATGTGTGAAAATAAAAAAGAAGTGAATGCTTGTCGTAAATGTAAATCTTGTCTTTTGTATTCGACAGAGAAACACCCTGATTTTTATTTAATAAAACCAGAAAAAAAAGATGGCAATATAAAAGTCGATCAAATCAGGCAAGCTATTAATGAACTAAACCAAACGCCACTTTTAAGTGGTTACCGTGTTGTATTAATTCAACTTGCTGAAAATATGAATCATGCTAGTCAAAATGCATTATTGAAAACATTAGAAGAGCCGGGCAAAAATACACTAATAGTCCTATTGAGTGAGCGGCCGGCTTTATTATCAGCAACAATATTGAGTCGTGTGCAAAAAATAAATTGTATAGGCCCAAGCGTTAATGATGCTCGAGTGTGGTTACATGAAAATCAACAAATGGAAAAACAAATTGACAATAAAACACTATTAACTCTCACGAATAATTCCCCCTTATTGAGTTTGGCTTATGCACAGGAGGGTTTTTTAACTTGGCACAATGAATTTCAAATGGGGATAGTCAATTTGATTTCATTAAACCAATCAGTATCGAGAGTAATTGAAAATCTTAAGCATGAACATGTAACACAGTATGTTTTACTTTGTCTAACTCACTGGACAAAAGCAATCATTCACTATAAATTAGGCATAGTTGAAGATAGATTATTGTATACTAATTATGTAGCACAAATAAAATCGCAATGTGATGAGCTATCACTAGTGAAAATTTTTATTTTTCACACATATTTACAAGAAAAGTGGCGACAACATATATTGAAAATCGCATTAAACGAGCAGCTATTTTTAGAAGATTTATTTATACACGTATTAATACTATTTGGTGAGCGATAGAAATGACAACTGATGCAGTAGATGATAGTAAGAAGAATATTTTAACCCTTAGTATTAAAGACAAAGCTGCGCTTTATTCTTCCTATATGCCATTTATTAAAGGTGGTGCTTTATTTATTCCAACTAATCAAAATTTTAAATTAGGTGATGAAGTATTTATTATTATCCAATTTATGGATGAGCCTGAAAGATTACAATTTAAAGGTAAAGTAGTATGGATCACACCTCGAGGTGCGCAAGGTGGTCGTGCGGCAGGTGTTGGGGTGCAAATTCTAGAAGATAAATCAGGCACATTAATTAAAAAAATAGAAACCGTACTTGCGGGCTCTGAAAAAGCAGAGCGTGCTACACATACGTTGTAATAAAGATGATTGTTGATTCCCATTGTCATTTAAATTGTTTGGATCTAACAAACTATGAAACACAATTAAATTTAGCAATAGAGAGGGCTAAAAAAAATGATGTTTCTCATATGTTATGTGTTGCTATCGATTGGGAACATCTTGATGAAGTTTTATCTATCGCTGTAAATTATCCTGATATTTCTGCTTCTGTAGGTGTTCATCCTAATGAAAATGAAACATATGATCCAAGTGTTGAAGATTTGATTAATGCTACAAGCCATCCCAAAGTCGTTGCAATTGGTGAAACAGGATTAGATTATTACCGGACGCCAGAACCTGATTTGCAAGCAAAACAACATGAGAGATTTCGTCGCCACATTCAAGCAGCAATTAAAACGAATCTACCTCTCATTATTCATATGCGTGATGCTGATAACGATACGATGAAGATCTTAAAAGAAGAAAATGCGGCACTTGTTGGGGGTGTGATGCATTGTTTTTCATCAACTATGGATATTGCAAAACTAGCGATGGAAATGAATTTTTATATTTCATTTTCTGGTGTGGTGACGTTCAAAAATGCGAAAGCCTTGCAGTTAGTTGCAAAAGAAATACCGAAAGATAGGCTCTTAATTGAAACTGATGCGCCTTATTTAGCACCAACACCACATCGTGGAAAAAGTAATGAACCCGCGTATCTTCACCACACCGCTAAATTCTTGGCGGATTTACGGGGCGTAAAATATGAGGAATTTGCCGCCACAACAACTCATAATTACTTCAATTTATTCAAACTATCAGCCAAATGATAGCGGATTGATAAATTATTCTGTAACATATTCCATTTACTTGCATCTAATCGATAAATACCAACAATCTATAAAAGGACTGACAATATGAAAGAAAAATCATTCTCTTTTTCCCGATTTATACCGATAATTGTGCTATTAGTTGCATTGGGTTTATTTTTTTACTTCCATTTATATGAATACCTTAGCTTTGATTTATTAAGAGAAAAAAGAGGTGTTTTGTTACAGTGGACGAGTAGCCACTATGTGTTAGCCGTATTACTATATATCATTGTTTATACGATAGCCGTTGCGGTATCTATTCCTGGCGCAACCATTTTAACATTGATCGGTGGTTTTTTATTTGGTACTTGGCTTGGTACTATCTTTGTTGTTTTTAGTGCCACAGTCGGGGCGACTATCATTTTCTTAGCCGCTAAAACTGCTGTGGGAGAATTTTTTGCGAATAAAGCAGGGCCTTTTGTTCAGAAAATGGAGAAGGGTTTTCAAGAGAATGCGATTAGTTACATGTTAGTATTACGCTTAGTGCCATTATTTCCATTTTGGTTAGTAAATATTGTTCCTGCAATTTTAAATGTTCGATTACCCGTTTATTTTTTCACAACGCTTGCAGGTATAATTCCTGGTTCATTTGTCTATGTGTTAATTGGAAATGGATTGGGTGCGATATTTGATCAAGGCAAAACTCCAGATTTAGGTATTATTTTTAAACCAGAAATTTTAGCACCATTAATAGGTCTAGCGATTTTATCGATGATCCCTATTATTTATAAACGAATCAAAGCCCGCAAAGGAGCCGCAAATGAGTGAGATAAGAGTTGATTTATGTGTGATTGGTGCGGGTTCAGGTGGTTTGAGTGTCGCAAGCGGTGCCGTGCAAATGGGGGCGAGCGTCGTCTTACTTGAAAATCATAAAATGGGTGGTGATTGTCTAAATTATGGATGTGTGCCATCAAAAGCATTATTAGCAGCCGGTAAATGCGCGCAGACTATGCGATTAGCTAAAAAATATGGTATTACCAGTGTCGAACCAGATGTTAATTTTATGCTAGTAAAATCACATGTGAAAGATGTGATAGCTCAAATTGAACCTCATGATTCGGTTGAGCGTTTTAATGATTTAGGTGTCAATGTGTTAACGACTTCTGGACAATTCCTCAATGCTAAAGAATTCAAAACCGATGATGGTGATATTATAAAAGCTAGACGATTTGTTATTGCAACCGGTTCAAGAGCGTTTATCCCTCCCATTAATGGAATCGAAAAAATAGATTATTTGACAAACGAAACGATTTTTTCGCTAGAAGAAAAGCCATCACATTTAATTGTATTAGGGGCAGGACCAATTGGCGCAGAAATGGCTCAGGC
>CAYGUK010000076.1:6763-20118 GCA_964352985.1 uncultured Legionellales bacterium | reverse complement strand
CAGCGACTATGCCAAATGAAAAGTGGGTGTCAGACATCACATTTATCCGCACTAAAGAAGGCTGGCTATATTTAGCTGTTATTTTAGATTTATTTTCAAGATATATTGTTGGGATGTCTATGAGTAATCGCATGACAGAAGCATTAGTCATCAAAGCCTTTAATCAGGCGATAAAACATCGTGGCTATCCAACAGAATTTATTTATCACTCTGATAAGGGAAGTCAATATACGAGTTATAATTTCCAAGCACTTTTAAATCAACAAAAAATTATTGTTAGTATGAGCGGTGTAGGCAATTGTTATGATAATGCGGCTATGGAAAGTTTCTTTCATTCATTAAAAAATGATTGTGTTTATTGAACAACATATTATACGCGCGCACAAGCTGAGATAAGCATTTTTGATTATATTGAAACTTTTTACAATGCGGAACGTTTACATTCATATCTTGATTATTTAAGCCCAAAACAATTTGAGCAACGCTATCATTTGTTAACGAATAATATTTAATAAAAGTTTAAAATGATATTATTTTGCGTTAATGATAGCACCTGCCATTATCCACGGAGACTATGGACAAGCGTGGACAACATCCCTGTTGCCCACACTTGACCACAGCCTCTCGCGAATTAACGCAAACCCGTGGATAAATTACTGTTGCTCGTCATCCTAACTCGCATCTGAGTAATTTAAACACCGCTTTGCTTAATAATAGATTTTAATTAGTTTGGATGTGATTAATATTATTTCTTTATTATTGCAGTTGAATACTTTGTTTAATCATGGCAGACTGCCGATCCTTATTATTTTCCTGATTCATTTTTTTCATCGGAATGTGTCTACTGAATCGGGGTAAGGTCATATTTCTATTTTTTGTTTTGCAATCGATTGTCGTAACGGTGAATTAATTAAATAAAATTTATTACCATAGCTAAAGGTATGATCGTTTCTTATTTTTCGATATTCCTTTAATACTAATACATCATCTAAATTACAATCATAAGATACTGGCGTAAATTCAGAGCAATGATCTTCTGGCTCGACAGTAACTGAGTTATTCCAATAAGACGGAATAAAGATTGTTTTTAAATAGTGATTAGCTTTGTTAATATCAGCAATATTATTCAATCGTAACTCTGGTATTAAGCGATCTTGAAAGGTATCAAAAGCTCGCTCGATACGGCCTTTACCTTGGGGTGAATAAGCAAAAATAATTTCAATACCAAGCTCAAAGCAAGCCCGTTTCACTTGGGAAAAGTGACAGCGTTTAGGACCTCCAAAGATACCCGCTATCCACATAAAGCGTTTTAAAGAAACCTTTTATAGCAATAAAATCTTTAATAACTTTTAAGCATCCCAATGTCGTCTCGGATTTAAAAAACTCAGCATGGACTTCACTAGTGGCATCATCAATAATGGCAATAAGGCACGATTTTTTATCCCCAAACCATTGATGCGTACTCCCATCCATTTGCATCATTAAACCAGCACAACTCATTCTCTCACGACGTTTCCTGACTTTTGAGCGACGCTTCTTAGCGCGTTTCACATGGTGAATTTCATGTGCCCAAGTTCTCAGTGTCTCACGTTTAATCATTATATTTTCATTTTTAGCAAGCATATCTCTTAAATGAGAAAGATTTAAATCAAAATATTTTTCTTTAATTAATTGCTGAACCGTGTGCTTCATTTTTATAGGCATTTTATTTGAAGGTGCTCGTCCTTTATTTCTATGAATAACAAATTGAATACCTTCAGCATAATAACGCTGCAAATAACGTTCAATCGTACGTCTTGATTTATTTAATAATTTTGATGCATTATTAATTGTTATTTTTTTCTCTGCAACTTTCGAAATAATATCAACAGTTAATTGGGCTTTAGAATCCATCACTATCATCCTCAGCATTCCCCTAATATTTAGTAAAATAAATATTAAAAAAACACGTTTAGGTTGGATCCGTCAATTTCCCCTGGTAGGCTTAATGCGACAAAGTCGCTTGGTAGTTATGATACGACAAAATCGCTTGGTGTTCACACTATGTTATCAAAAAGAGGAAACGCTGATTTGCGTAAAGTATTTTGGCTCGCTGCTACAATTGCTATTCGAATGAGAGAAAATTCGTTTCGAAAGAAATATGAAAATTATATAAAAGATTCTCCAAAAAATGCTGATTTAAAGCGTAAAGCTTATGTCGCTGTAGCAGCTAAAATGGCACGAGTTGTCTATAGCATGATAACTCATAATACCGATTATTATTGCACTTATGAAAGTCAGTAATAACCCAGCACAGCAGTTCAGGTCATTGTTTTGCAGCCCTGAAGGCAGTTTTATTAAGCTGACCTTGTAGATCGTGTTAGACAGTTCTGCTGGGATCTAAATTTGTTTTAAGTACAGTTAAGACAGTGTAAATCGCTGATCTTGTGTTACTGGGATGAAATGAAGTCTATTACTTATAAGCAGAACTCTCTGGGTAAAAGGTATATCTTTTTTTCAAATTTATAGTGATTTATTCGCTAGAGGATAATTTGACGTTAAAAATATATTGACTTAGCTATTAGTACGCGATCCGGTATTAAATATTTCACAACATTGATGTTGCAGAACGTCCTCTAACTATTCCACGCAAAAATCCGCATCGAGACTGGGTGATAAAGATCAACCAAGAACATAACGACTAAACCAGTCCATGATAGCAACCAAATACATGAATCCTTGATGAATTCGAATATATGTGATATCTGCGCAATAAACTTGATTAGGTTTATCAATCACACGATGACGCGGTAAATAAGTGTATATTTTGTGATCTGGATGAGCTTTACTGGTATTAGGTTTACAATAAACCGTTTCTAGTTCGAGTAGTTGATAGTAATGTTGTATTCGTTTTCTATTTACGTTATAGCCAAATGAATTTAAATACTGGCCCATTTTTCGAGTACCAATAAACGGATGACGAGTTAATTCTTCATCGGTTAAAATGAGAAAGGTAAGTGTTAAATCAGAGTCTGGTGTTGGTTTAAAATAATAACTGGAACGAGGTAAATTCAATAAGTCACATTGCCGACTCACGCTGATATTAGCATGAGCCGGCTGGATTAATTGTCGCTTTTGCTCAGTCGAATCTTCTGATTTTTTTTCAGTCACTCTAATTCAATATTAAGTTTGCCAATCTTTTTGTAAAGCTCATCAACGAGCGCTTGATTATCGTCTTTTTGTCGTCTTCGACCATCTCGAAATATTTCTGTAATGTTATCTTTTAAATGATTTTTCAGGTACTAATTTGAGTGGCATGAACGCCGAATTTCGACGTTAATTCATTCTGGGTGAACTTCCCAGATAGCATGAGGCAAAGGCTATTTTTGATTTTTCTTCAGCTGTATATTTCTTGAGTAATTTGGACATAAATAATCTCCTTTTTATGGTGTGATTATCTCTTAATTAGCTGTCCAATTTTCGGGGTCCATTACACCTCTCGTTAAAATTTAACAAACTTGACTCAAATCAAATAATTTTAAAAATGAAAGATAAACGAACAATAATCCATCTAATCGACAATTAATTCAAATGTAAGCGGTTTAAAAACACCACGATTGAAAATTATTGGAAGCAAAACAGCGAGTAGTTAGTAGCGAGATGAAAATTATTAATGCAATAATAATTTTGAATGACTTTTAGTAAAAAGCTACATTTCACCCCTAACCATCGTCAAACTAGGCTTCTTACTCCGAACCCAATTATGCAATTTCTCAGGCAAACAACTTAAAAGATTTTTTCTCTGTGTTGTAATATGAAACCCATGAATTAACAATCTATCAATTAAAGTACCCGCAGTTTCATTGCAAAATCCACGGTCATTAATTTCGTGCACTTCAATATTGAAAGCTTTAACGTTAGGAAGACTCGTATCAATACTAGCAAGTACTTCGAATTCAGAACCTTCGATATCCATTTTTAAATAATCTACTTGCTGATTTATATAATCAGCAAGATTTGTTGTGTTAACAGAAATTTCATCTATTTCACAATTTTCGCGTTCAACCCAATGATGATAAAGTGATGCGCCTAAAGTATCATGTTTGCCGTTAGCATTATCTAAATAAAAATTTCTAGATATATTATTTTGTGCTGAGAGTGCGGAATTAATTAAAGTAACATCTTTTAGATTATTATGGCTGATATTATTTTGTAATAATTTAAAAACTTCAGGGTTTGGTTCAAAGCAAATGATCTTGGCATTTGGATAAAGTCGTTTAAAGTAAAGTGTTGATAAACCAATATTTGCGCCGGCATCAATTATTAAGGGTTTGTCATTTTTAGTAGAGAAGTGATAAGTTTGGTCAAGAAAAATTTCCTGATGCATTTCCTCGAGTTCTGATTTGTGCAAATATTCGACAGTATAACCATCAATTATTGTTTTACAATTTGCCACTGGACTTCCCCATGTATTTAATCCAAAGCGTATATTCTTGTTTTATAATTAGTTCACTTCGTCCATGAAGATAGCCAAAATCTTACAATCTATAATTTTACAGAATATAAAAAGCTAATTCTACAGAAGACAAAAAAAATAATTCCTATGGATCAACAATTTGTACCCGAACTATAAATGGAAATTAATTATTCAGTTTTGAAGATTGGTATTTTAAAAAAAATCGGCGCAAGTAAATTTACCTTGTAGTTTTGAAAGCGTTTTCTTCACATAATAGCTCGAAATTAGATTAATACTTTTTTTCATTTAATAAATATTTGGGGAATCAGTTAATGCATGATAAGCAATTAACAAAACTTACTACTGAGCTAATGCTTGCCGAGCTTTATTCGCAATATAAAAAAGAAAATGATTTGGCTTTAATTTTAAATATAGATGGAAAACGATTATTAGATTTGTTAAATAAAAAAACTGTTCCAACATTAGCTGAGAGCGTCAAGATTTATAAAATATTTAATCTTATGCGCGAATCTTTGCATGATAAGCAAGGTGCGCCACCATAACACCAATCAAATCATATTGATCAGGATCTGTAATTCTATCAACTGGCCAATCTGAATTTAAAGCAACTAACTCAAAAATAGGCTTATTATCAGCGGTTTTTTTAAGTTGTTGCACTTGTCGTAAAATTGGCAACTCTTCATTTTTTAATTTAATTAAGACAATATCATTGGGTGCTAAATTAAATTCAGGATCAATAATAACATGATCACCTAAATTAAAATTAGGCTTCATACTTTCATCTTGCACTTTAATTGCAAAAGTATGTTGGCTGATATTCTCTGCAAGCTGGTTATCGATATATAAATGTGAAACACCTGATTGCTTAATAATTTGATCGGCAAGATGAGCAGGGGTGAATTTTTTATAATTGATCGTTTGTTCTAAATTTAAAACAGGTAAGGCAAAAGGAATAAAATCATTATCATCAAGACAAGCTAAATACTGCGGCGATATTTTTAATGCTGATGCAAGTTTAATAATATCAGGCACGCCAGGAACTCTTCTGGCATTTTCCCAATGACCAATGCCGCTACCAGTAACATCAATTAGTTTACCTAATTGACTAAGACTTAGACCCGCCTTTTCACGTGCTTGGCGAATACGGCTCGCAATTTCCATTTCAATCCGATTATCTTTAACTTCAGTCATTTTAGCCTTCTAAAAAATAGGTTGCATCGAGTACAAAACGTTGTTATAGTACGAATTGTACTCGATGCTATTAGCGATATTACGCTAACTCAATAAGTTATGTGCTTTTATACATCTGTTATTGAGCATCTTTCTTAATATTATCACATTTGCCAAATGTTCATAACAGACGATTTTAACTAACTGGAAGGTAACTATGTTAAAGCAGATGGACAGCAATCTTACTCAAGAAATAATTTCTATTGTTGATTTTTTATTATCTAGACCAATCGCTTTTAATCCCGCATTAAAATGTTTAGATATTGGAATTGGTAGCGCGGTATTTTTATCGCAGTGTATTTATATGTCATCTTCTGATATGGCGAAAACCAATCATGGATGGTGGACCTTATCACAAACTAAAATTACTGAATTAACAGCTTTATCAGAAAAAGAGCAACGCACAGCTCGCACACAATTAAAAGCGCAAGATTTCTTTTTTGAAAAAAAGAAAGGTTCGCCACCCAAAATATGGTTTTATTTAGATAAGCAAAAATTATATTTAAAACTCTATGACATCATTCAAGGTAAAACAAAATCTAAAAATAAGATTGCTAAAATCCATGCCGATACATTAAAAAATAAATATGAAAATCAGCAATTTGTCCTAAAGGGCACAATCAATTCTGAACCCAAAATGATGGGTAAGAATTGGAAAGGTAAAAATCAATTATTACCAACAGGCACAATCCATAATAGTAATAAAGATCTAGAAGAAGATAGAGATCAAGATCGATCTCATTTTCGCAAAAGTCATATACTCAAATTGTTTCAACAAGCGGGTTTTTCTGAACACTACATTGCAAAAAATAAAATCCAAGAAGTAATTAACACATTAGCCAGCAATGAAATTGATTTGGAAGATGTAGCGCATGCAATCGACAAAGCTATTGCTGTGCAAGGTGTTGGTAGTTTTCGTTGGGAATATATTCAAACTATTCTGGCAAATGATCTTCGGGCAAAACAGAAATCGCAGTCGCAAGTTAAAGGTGACGACAAAGCCGTGGCTGCGGTTTCTCATTGTGAGACCGAATATAAAACAGATTTATCAGGCAATCCGTCATTATTAGAGGGCTATGAAGAAAATGAAAATGATTAATAAGACATTTGATAAAATGATGAGTTTTGATGATTTAATGCGATATCGTGAAGAGCAGGTTAGACTTAACTTAAAAAAATTACGTCTTGAGTCAAATCGCATTAATGCCAATATCCCGAATCGTTTTAAACATTCAACATTGGATAATTTAAATTTTGATTATCCTCAGCAACAAAAAGTTATTTACTGTTTAAAGAATTATGTTGCTCAATTCAAAGCACAATATGAGATTGGTGCAGGTTTGATATTTGTTGGTAAACCGGGTCCGGGTAAAACGCATATTGTTGCTGCAATAATGAATGCATTGTTAGATGATGAACATTCCGTGAAATATACCAAAGCAAGTAATATCTATCGCATGGTTCGAGAATCTTTTAATAAACGCATATTAAAAACTGAACAACAAATTATTCGAAGTTTTATCCATCCAGAATTATTAATCATTGACGAAATTGATCGGGGTTGTAGTGGTAATCCCAATCTATCAGACTTTGAGCGAAATTTGTTATTTGATGTAGTAAACAGTCGCTACGAAATGTCAAAACCAATGATTGTGATCAGTAATCAAAATGTAGAGTCACTGAAAACAATGCTTGGAAATGTGATCATCGATCGACTATTAGAAAAATCGGCTGTCTTTGCTTTTGATTGGCCATCATATCGAACTCATAAGGTAGAGTGTAATAATGAATAAACCTATGCAAATAACGGAGTCATTGCCTTTAGGTGAGCAATATTGTAATCAGAGTTTGACGGTGAAAGAAACGAGAATTGCGCTATCATTGTTAGATTTACGAGATATACAAAGCGTTGCTGAAAATAATCACGTCTCTCGAAAAACTGTGGAATACCACTTAACTAATATTCGCCAAAAACTATTTTGTAAAAACAGTTTTGATTTGGCACTTAAACTTAATCAATTATTTAATTTTATTTGTTAAGATAATGTGGCTCATTTTTACAATGATAGAAGTTATCGACGCTTTATCATTGGTTTTATAATGTCATAAAGAGGCGCATCACTTATTTTACCGAAATTGAGTTTGGGTTCATTATCTTCAGGTTTCATTCTCATTCTGGTGTTTGTTGTCACAGAAAAACTAAGAAGCATCCAACTTGCTGCCAATTGACTAACGAATGAAATTTTAAAATAAGCAAAACCTTCAGTCACCAAAAGCGGGGTATCTTTTACTCTTGTGCTGTTATGAATATAAATATCATCTTGTTGAAAAGAAACTGAATTTGGATCAAGTATTTTATCATTTAAGTTATCTCTAACAAAATTAGTAAATAAGTGATTAAATGACTTATTTATTACTGAGTAGGCCATATATATTTCCTGGTTATATTATTTTTGCATATTTAACTAAATTGAAATAAATAAAGCAATAAAATTAATCGCTATTGTCCACTTGGAAAATTATTGGTAGCAATAAATTAATTTGAATACACACATTTATTTAGGAATTCCCCTAGGTTAAATTGATGAATTATTTCCTAAACTATACCCAAGAGTTAAACAAATGGTTTGAAAAATGGGTGAAGTGAAAAAAATCATTATTCACAAAAAGAAACTAAGTCATGGTACTTATCTGATTATCAATGACATCGTTAATTGGCAAGTGTCTAACTGGCAAAAGTTTCATGATGAACACCCCTCTAAACATACATCTTTTTTATTAGAAAGGGCCACACGGGCTTTATCTGAAATTAAATTATTAACACAAGTCTGAGTAGGGAGTAATTACCATGGCTATTTATATGAAATTAAAGAGTAAGAATGCCAGTAATGAAAAATTTACAGATCCAGTAAGTGTTGAACTTTGGATTGAGTTGTTTTCAAGAAATTTATTAAATCGATTTTCACCTGTGACTGAAAGTGATGTTGCTGGTCTAAAAAAAATTATCACTAATTTTGTTGGAAATTTTCAACGCTTTTCAAATCAAAATACGTTGAATTAATCTTTTATGGATAGTGGCAATGTTTATTTAACATTAGAAATCTTTACGTTCGCTGTGGTGTTGTCACTATCCACCTATTAAAGAGAGGGAAACTATGGATCCGGGTGCTATTTTTTCACAAGCTTTAAGCGCACTCATTGCTGTTTTTACAGCTTCGCCGGTTAAAGGAATTGCGGTATTAGCAATCGTTTATATGGGATATGAAACATTTTTTTCGCATCGGTTTCAAACACGAACACTGCTTTGGACTGTGTTTAGTTTGATGTTGATTTTTGGTAGTGCAATTATTGCAAGCAATATGGGATTTGGAACATGAGGGAATCCTGTGAACTAATCATCTCACCTATTTTTAAAGGTATTACCCGACCAACTATGATGTTGGGTGTGACATTAGAATATTTCATCATTAATTTGATAGCTTGTTCTATTTTATTTATTGCTAGTTCACAAATATTATTAACACTTTTTTTATCTCTGGGTTTTCATATTGGCGGCATGATTCTTTGTTATGTTGATTATCAATTAATGAGTGTAATTGCAAGTAATCTTCGTTGTGTCGGAGTGACAAATTATAAATATTGGGGATGTGCTAGTTATGAGCCTTTTTAGTATGATCACGACGAATGATTGCCGCCGATTACAAAATGCCGAATTGCCAATGTCGAAACATATTCCAATAAGTTATTTGAAAAGCCCTGAATATTTTGTTACTCGTAATGGGCAGCTCGGTACAACTTTATTAATTCAAGGAATCGATGTTGATTTAAAAACAGATAATCATGTAAATCTACTACAACAATGTTGGCATGATTGTGTTTTATTAGGTGGTCATGAAGTCGCAATTTATGTTCATACTCATCGACATAAAATCGAAAGTGAATTAAGCGGAAATTTTAATTGTAATTTCGCGAAATCTTTAAATCAAAAATATTTTGAACAATTTAGTTTGACTAACCATTTTCAAAATTCGATTTATATTACATTGGTGTATAGAGGGATTCGCTCTGGTGCGATTGGAAAGGGGGCACGTTTTGGAAAATGGTTATCAAGTAAGTCAGTTAAGCAATCACGTGAATTAAGTCTTAACTATCAACAAAACAGTTTGCAAGAATGTGTGGGTCATTATTTTTCACAGCTCAATCAATTTTCACCACGACAATTGAGTGAGATTGATGGTCGACCTGAATTGTTACGCTTTTTGGGGATGTTGATTAATCATGGCAAATATCGCGATTATATTTATCCTCACCAAAATATTGCCACTTATATTCCATCTAGCCGAATTTATTTCGGTCGAGCAATTGAATGGGATGCTAATTCAAAACAATATGCTGCCATGTTGTCATTAAAACAATATGGCAATAATAGTAGTAGTGTGATGTTTGATAAATTATATCAGCAAGATTGTGAATTAATAAGCACACATATTTTTCTACCAGAAGATAAACAAAGCGCTGATTCAGCAATTGCGAGACAACAACGTAAATTGAGTCATAATAATGATCCTGCCGTATCTCAAATTGAAGCATTAGAATCAGCGCGAGATGAATTAATCAGTGATAATTTAATTTTTGGACATCATTACCATAGTATTTGTGTGTTTGCAGATGATTTAACAATACTTGATGAACAAGTTTATGCAATTAGTAGTAATTATACAGAAGTCGGTTGCGTGGTTGTTCGTGAAAGTATCGGTCAAGAGCCGGCTTTCTGGTCGCAAATTCCGGGAAATTTTAGTTATCTGCCACGTCGGGCGAGAGTGAGCTCACGTAACTTTGTAGATTTTTGTCCATTACATAATTATCCAAAAGGTGAATTTAATAAAAACCATTTAGGTGGTGCGGTGACTATGCTCACCACCCAAGCTAAGACACCTTATTATTTTAATTTTCATGTGAGTGGTAATCATGAATAATATTACCAAAGGACATAGTTTAATTTTCGGAGGTAATGGATCCGGTAAAACGGTATTACAAAATTTTTTAAATTGCCAATTTAGTCGCTATCATGGGCAAACCATTATCTTCGATCGCGATCAGAGTGCTGAAATTTATGTGCGAGCAATGGGAGGTCACTATTTTTACTTAACGCCATCCCAATACCATTCTATTAAACTTAATCCTTTACAATTACCCGACTCACCGGATAACCGTGCATTTTTACAACGCTTTTTAATTCAACTCGCTAAAAATAATGATGATGATCAATTATCGGCAGCAGAAGAAATGACTTTACTTAATTGTGTGGAAGGTTGTTTTAATTTACCAAAAGAAGAGCGACGATTATCAAACATCATTCAATTTATGCCGATTAATTTTGCTAGGCTTAACGCTATTAAACGTTTTGTGAAAGCTGATGAGCAATCAATAGCAGGTCAGTTTGCTTATTTATTCGATCATGAATCCGATAATCTCGATTTCAAATCAATTGTAGGAATTGATATCACCCATTTATTAGATAACGAGCCCAGTTACGTGTTAGCGGCAATGATGATGTATTTGTATTACGTGATTGAACAACAATTGACTGGTGATAAACCGTTTATGGTGATTAATGAAGAAGGTTGGCAATGTTTAGATAATGCTTATTTTAAAGAAAAATTAAAACGTTGGTTCCCAACTTTACGGAAAAAAAATTGTTTTTTAGTGTTAACTACGCAATCGCCGCAATCTATTTTACAATCAGAAATTTGTCATCAAATATTAGACAACATTGCTACATTGATAATTTTCCCCAATGATGAAGCGAATGCAGAGCAGTATATAGAGGGGCTTGGTTTAAATAGTGGTGAATTTGATTTTGTTAAACACACCCCTTTGAGCAAACGGTTATTTCTAGTCAAACAAAGTAAAGATGCGGCTATTTGCCAATTGCAATTAAAATCACTGCCAAAGCATTTAAGTGTATTAGCTGGTAATCAACACACAACTAAAATATTAAATCGAATTTGTAAAGAAGTCGGTTATAACCCAAACGATTTTTTACCTCTGTTTTATCAAGAGGTGTTTCAGTCATGAAGAAGGTAATTGCATTCTTAATTGTTAGCTTAGTTTTATTACCCATAAATTGCTTTGCTAGTTTTTGGGATTCAATCATCGGTATATTAAGTGAAATCAATGGCACGTTAAACGGTCAATTAACGCCACTCAATGACAAATTAAGTAACTTAAATACTTTAATGAGTGACTTAAAAAATAAAAATGAAATCGGTTTTGCAAAAGAATTAGGTGCGTTAACTGGCAGTTATGGCATGGGGAATTTATATAATAGTTTTTCATACCAGCAAGATAGGCAATGGTCGCCGACAACATGGGCAGAAGCGCTTAATTCAGCATCGGGCATGAGTAGTCATTATCAACAACTTTATAATGATTATGGGCAACGATATCCATCTGTGAACCAACAAACAATTATTAATAATCTAAATAGCGATACAGCAAATTCTTATCAACAAGCAGTGCAAACCAATCGTGCTGTTTATGTTAATTCAACATATGCGTTTGACCGAATTAACAAAAACCTGCAGCAGCTTTATCAATTGAGTAAGTCGATTGAGCAAACCAAAAATCAAAAAGAAGCACTCGATTTAAATTCAAGGTTAATCGCGCAAATTGGCTATATAAATACCCAGATTGCAAAACAATTAATATTAAGTAATCAAGCCGCAGTGTCGTCTAACCAACAATACATCGATGGGGTAAGTTCTAAAGCGGCATTTAATCAATGAGGGTGGGATGATTAAAAAAAGTATTTTATTCCTAGTTATTATTTTGATTACAGGTTGTGTGACTAAGCCACCAGAATTAACCAGCGGTTGCCCTCAGTGGGGAAGTCGTTGTCAACAATATTGGATTAATCGTTAAGGAGAAAGTCATGATCCGATTTTTAAGTTTTCGTTTTATACTTTTTTTTGTAGTAATGATGGGAATTGGTTTTTTTATGGTAGTAAAACATCACAATCCATTATTTGATAATGTAAAAAAGACAGAACAGTTTATGTGGGGAAAAGCAGTTAATGCTATTCCTGATCACTATCTTAAGAACAGTATGAATTTTGGTGATTGCCAAGCTGTTTATGCAAAAGATTTACCCCCAACTTTACCCGTCTCGCAACAACATCAATTACGGGAAAATTGTGATGCGATTACGGAATGGCTTGCAGATTATGCTAAATCACAGCATCAATTTTCTGGTGTGTGGGCGATTGATTTTCAAAATCCTGTTGTTTGGCAACAAGCGTTTAATCAGTAAAGGAAAAAAATGGAACCCGGGTTTATCGCGCATTTATTAAATCAAATTGATCAATTACTCAGCCAATTTGTGTTTGATGGTTATCAAGTGTTGGCAACTTACATGTCAACACCGGTTGGTTTAATGGTCACGTTAGTTATTATATTTTTTGGTTTAAGTTTGCTGATGGGTGGTGTGCAAAATCCTTTTAAAGCCATATTAAATATTGTAATAATCGTGACAGTGGTGTCAGGTCTTGCACTTCATTGGGGAATATTTTCTAAATATTTATATGATGCAATTATCAAAATTCCAAATGAGATATTAAACAATTTGATAAAAGCAACACATATTCCAGTTCATGGCGGAAATGTTCAA
>CAYGUK010000076.1:0-6753 GCA_964352985.1 uncultured Legionellales bacterium | reverse complement strand
GTAATGATATTATTTTAATTGTTCGAAAATTCTGGGGATTAGTTCATTGGAATAACCTGGAACCTGCTTTTTTTGCAGTTTGTGTTTTTATCATCGGTATGCTGTTAATTGCATTTACGTTGTTTGAATTAATCAAAGCCAAATACATGATGTCATTGTTATTAGCCTCAACCCCTTTAATTGTTCCAACGCGATTATTTGATTCGACAAAACACATGTTTGATAAATGGTTAGGTGCAATTATTGGTTACGCATTCTTACCCGTGTTTGTCACGATTACCTTAGTGTTGATGGTGAATCTCGCTGAACAATCATTGCAAGCAGTATTAGACGCCATCAATGCGCATCAATCATTACACTTTTCAATGATCGGTGGGTTTCTCATTATTGGTTTAATTGGAATTGGTTTAACAACCGTCTCAGCTCAAGTCGCGCAAGGTATTGCAGGTTCTGTTGAGACGGCTTCTGGTAAAGCTGCTTTTGCTGCAGGCATGGGGGCATTTGCTGGTGCAGTAGGCGGCAGTTTTATTGCAAATAATTTGAAAGGAAAAATGGCAGGCATGGGTAATAAAGGTATCGATAAAATGACTGATGCTGGAGGCAAAGCCATGAAGGGAATTGCTAATGGCATGTTTGGACATTTACGCAATGATTTAAGGCGGGGTATATGAAATGAAATTTAAAAAACCTTTATGGAAACGTAAGAGAAAAAATAATAGAGAAAAAGCAAGGCTACATACTAGTAAACAATATTTTGAAAAAAGTGGTAGTTGGTATGATGAAGTCTATGATAAAACACTTGTTCAACTGAATCGCTTTCAAATCGCTTTTTATAGCACACTTCTTTTTTCGATATTGTTATTAATTGCAATTTGCTTAATATTACCTTTGCGTAAAACTCAATTGATTGTTGTTCACAAAAATGATGTTACTGGCAATGTGTGGTTAGAGTCTGAGAGCAAATCAACATCGTTAATGAGTGCAGAACAAACCAAAGCTGATATAGTTCGCTTTGTTGAGGCATATGAATCTTATAGTTATGTTGATTATAATTATCGTTATAAACTCGTCAATTTATTATCAAGCCAATCTGTTTTTAATCAATATCAGGAATTTCAATCATTAGATAATGCTCAAAGTCCGTTGAAAGTCTTTGGTAAGCAAGGTGTGCGACAAATAAAAATTAACAGTGTAATGTTTTTAGATAATGCGAATGATAAAAATAAAATAGACTTACCTAATAGAAACTTAACTCACCACAATTTAGCCATCGTTAATTATGTTGCGACTGAAGATGATAATAATATTGAAAAACAAACGGCTTTCAGTGTGTTAGTTAGTTGGCAATATCTCGGCATGCCTTCGAACCCACAAGCGCAATTATTAAATTGGAATGGTTTTACGGTAACGCAATATCAAGTGAGTCCACGTAATGTCTAAATTAAAGATACAAATTTATCTATTTAATATTATTTTTTTATTGTTGGGTGTGATGCTTCATACCAATAGTCGTGCAGCATTAAATCCATATCCGTCGAAAAACGATCCACGAGTGCAGTTCGTCGATTTTCGTAAAAATGATGTGATAAATCTTAACACCAGCATCATGCATGAAACTACAGTGCGTTTTGCACCTGATGAAAAAATATTGTTTTTGAGTAGCGGTGATCCACATGTTTGGAATATTGATACTTATCCACGTATCGCACCGAATATCTTTACTATTAAACCAAAACATTATCGCTCGATAACGGATCTTACTGTTGTGACGAATAAACATGAATATCTTTTTTTTATAAGTGATATTGAAAATAATAAACCACCAATTTACGCATTAAACTTTCGTTATCCTGATGCAATTCAAAGTGCAAAGCAGGTTGCAGGAGAATTAAAATTAGAACAACGGCAATTAACATATCAAGCTAACCATCCACATTGTAATAATTTTCAATACAGTTATTCGGGTAATTCACAGTTATCACCAGTTAAAGTTTGTGATGACGATACTTTTACTTATTTCCTATTTGGAAAACATCAACCGTTACCGGCTATCTTTGCTGTGATTGATAAAAAAGGTCATGAGGAGCAAGTGAACTATCGACGCCTAGGCCAGTATTTAGTCGTTGAACGATTAAGTCGTCAGTTTAGTTTGCGTAATGGTTCAATTACTGGCTCTGTGTTTAATCACCAATGGCGAGGAAAAGTATGAATAATTTAACACAAGAAAATAATAAAAGTGCAATTCCTACAGTTGCTAAATCAAGAAATCCTGCTGTTAATCGCATGATTATGATTTCTATTTTAATCATCGCGGCATTTTTTAGTTGGTTGGTATTTGGTAATCATAACTGGATTCATTTAGGGGCTGAGAAAAAAAACCAAATACAACTCGCGAATGTTGATCAATCCCAAGCTGATGAAAATCTCTCGCAGTATAATCAGAATTTAATAAAACAGCAGTTACAACATCATCAACAAGTGCTCAATAATCCCAAAAAAAATATAGAAAAAACTTTAGCATCAATGATGGTGGATCGCATTGATGCTGATCCTAAAATCTTTGTCTCACATGATTTTGATAATAATAGAGAAATGAATATTTCGAAAACGAGTGAAAGCACAACGAAACTGTTTATTGGTAATGATCAAAATTCACAACTCTTTAATGGGGCACAAGTAGATCAAAGTGTTATTCAAGCAACAATTATTGCGCATCCTGATTATACAATTGTTGCTGGAACAAAAATTGAAGCAAGTATTGATAATGCCCTAGATTCTGAATTACCCGGAATGATCACGGCGCACGTTTCGCGTCCGGTTTATGCGTTTCAAGGTAAACGAATTTTAATTCCTGCTGGTAGTCAATTAAACGGTCAGTATTTATCACAAGCGGCACAAGGACAAGCGCGCTTATTTATAATTTGGACAAGAATAATTTTGCCGAATAATACATCTATATTATTAGATAGCCCAGGTTCAGATCGATTGGGGCGCGCGGGGATAGGCGCTGATGATATTAATCACCATTTCTTTGAACGCTTTGGCATGGCAAGTTTATTAAGTGTCATCGGTGCTGCGACCTCAGCGGCTGGTGTAAACAGTGGCGATCAATATAATTCGAAAGCCGCTTACCGCCAAGCTATTGGTCAATCATTTCAACAATCGGCGCAAAGTAGTTTACAAACACAAATGAATATTAAACCAACGTTAACTGTTTTTCATGGGCAAAAAATTATTGTTCAAGTTGCTCATGATTTATCTTTTTATGGAGTCTTGCATTAATGAGTGAATCAGCAATTAAATTCTCACCAATCGAACATTTTTTAAAACCGTTTGTACCGTGGTTAAAAGATCCGGCAGTAAGTGAAATCATGATTAACCAACCTCATGTGGTTTGGATTGAAAAAAATGGTGTGATGCAATCTTATTCGGTTGATAATTTATCTTATCATTATCTGCGATATTTAACGGATCTGATCGCATCTCATTCGTCACAGCGTATTTCAGAAAGTGAACCTTTGTTATCAGCGACTTTACCAAATGGCGCGCGGGTGCAAATAGTGTTGCCGCCTATTATGCCTAAGGGTTCTATTGCTTTATCAATTCGTAAACACAGTATTCAAACGTTATCGTTGGATGATTATCAACAATCTGGTTTTTTTAATGATGCCAAAGCGTTTTCAATTGATTCATATTCCGTGCCTTATGTGAATGATGAAGATTTAGAATTAGTAAATTTATTGAAACAAAGCCAATTTGGTGAATTTATAAAACAAGCTATATTAAAAAATAAAAATATTATGATAAGTGGCGCTACCAGTACTGGTAAAACTACTTTTTTAAATGCGTGTTTGGCTTTGATTCCTGATTATGAACGTATCCTCACAATTGAGGATGTAAGAGAAATAAACTTACATCACCACAATGTGTTACAAATGGTGACATCAAAGAATAATCAAGGTCTAGCTAATATCAGCATGCAAGATTGCGTGCAAGCATCACTTCGATTACGACCCGATAGAATTATTATGGGTGAATTAAGAGGAGGTGAGTGCGCTGATTTTATTGCTGCTTTATCAACAGGGCATGAAGGTTCGTTCTCAACGATTCATGCAAATAATCCATACGTTGCTTTTATGCGAATGATTAATATGGTGCGGTTAAATCCTGCATGTCAGAGCATGGAGAAAAGTGATATTTTAGATAATTTACAAAGTGTAATTGATATTATTGTGCAAATCAAACGTAAAAAGCATGAACTCGGGATGACTCGCTATGTTAGCGACATTTGGTTCAAATACGTTAATTAAAAAAGGCTTGCTCTTTAGTAGCATTGCTATTTTCGGTTTATTGTTAAGTTTGATGCTTGCTCAATATGGTTTTTCTTTATGGAGCAACCAATACTTAGCAGTAAATCCCATAGCATTTATCAATGAATATTTTTATCTAACAGGTAATCAACGATGGCAATGGACTATTTGTCTTAGTTTAAGTTTATTCATTTACTTTAAAGTTTTATTTGATATCGGCAAAAGAATTTTTAAAAAGAAAACCAGTTTGTACGGTGATGCTCATTTTGCAAATAGAACTGAAGCGAAACAAGCTGGCTTATTTGTCAATGAGGGCATTATTATCGGTCATAAGTGGCGTCGCTATCTAAAAGTTGATGGACATGAACATATCATTGTTTTTTCACCCTCCGGTAGTGGTAAATCTGCAAGCATCGCTATTCCTAATTTATTAAGTCTCGATGATTCGATGATTGTTAATGACACTAAATTTGAATTATTTAAACTAACTTCTAAATTTAGACAAGAACACGGCCATCAATGTTTTTGTTGGGCGCCTTCTAATGAATCACTAGCAACTCATTGTTTTAATCCATTAGATTTTGTACCACGTGATAAATTTACACGCATTAAATATTTGCAAAAAATTGCCAGATTGTTAATTCCTGATAATCATCATAGCGATCCAATTTGGACTTGCGCACCTCGTGATTTATTTGTGGCAGTGGCTCTCTATCTTTTTGATCGCGCCCGCTCGAATATCACCATAGGTCGAATAGCACGCATTATCAAAGATGAAAAATTTGAAGGTTGGTTCAAAAAGATATATGAAAAAAAAGTAGATTGTGATCCAGTGTTTTATCGCAACCTTTCTGGTTTTTTTGAAATGGACATTCGCACTCGCAGCAACATTATTAAATCCTTTTGCAGTTACTTTAGTCTTTGGGATGATCCAATCATTGATGCAGCCACATCGAAAAGTGATTTTGATATTAGATTTTTGCGGAAAGAAAAAATAACAATCTATATTGGTTTTAGTTTAGATGATATGAGTAGGCTTTCACCTTTATTAACGGTTTTCTGGCAACAAGTTTTAGATTTTCTAACTAAAGAAGAACCGTGCGAGGATGAAAAACAAACGGTGGTATTACTCATGGATGAATTTTCTGTATTAGGCCGTATGGAATCATTTGTTTCTGCAGTTGGTTTATTGCGTTCTTATCATGTGAGATTGATGGTAATTATGCAAAACCTTTCCCAGATAGTTGCTCGCTACGGTGAACACGATGCAAAATCATTTATTAATAGTAAAGTTAAAGTTGTATTTACTCAAAGTGACATTGATGATGCTACTTATATTAGTCAGTTTCTTGGGAATAACACAGTTAATGCTAATAAGAAGAAATTAAAAGAAAATCAACTGACGGGTAATGAACATCTTGTAGCTCGACCACTAATGTTGCCACAAGAACTTCGCGAGATGAATCAGAAGAATGTTTTATTAATGATAAAAGGCTCCTCGCCTGTTATGGCAAAACAAGTTAGCTGGTATAAAGATAAAGCGTTTCAGTTACGAAATCTTGGGAATATCGGACTACCGAAAATTGATGTGATTATTCATCCTTATATTTATAAAGTTGAAAAAAACAAGACAATAACAGATGAAGAAAAACTTGAGAAAAGACGTCAGCATGAGTTGGATAAAATTAAAGTACAAGCTGAGGTGCTTGCAGGGGCGATAGTACAGTCGATGAGGAGAATGGAAAGGGAGAGGGATTGAATTTATTTCAATCTGGATTGTTTAGAGTTTGTTACCATTAGAGTCTTATGTATGTTTACTCTTTAGTTGATTTAGTCTCGATGAAATCTGACAGAACTCTTGCAAAAGAGAGAGTTTCCCAGTATTGATAAAAGTGCAAACTTTAAATCAATAGACAAAAAAAGAAACTCTCATGTTGAGTAGTACTGATAAAGACAGGCTATGACTTATACAGACCGATTTAGATTCTGAAAGTTACATGTATTTAAACACCATTGCATTTATATATTAAGTTTGTTGAAATAGTGCTGGTTTAAATTAATTAGTCAAATATCTTTGTATGTGATAGAACATATTTTAAACAAGACGGTCAAGTTATTGTTGGGTGTTACTGAGCTAGACCTAAAGCATTTTTGTGTTCATTCCTTTTTATGAAAACCAATGAATTAAGTTTTGTCACTCTAAAGATTTGTAGTTTATTTGTGCCGCAAATCGGACGCCATATAAATTTAATATCAATCTCATTAGCATAAATAGTCTTAGTTAAATTAAATGTATATGTTAAATTAGTAAATATCATAAAATATAACAAAGAACAGGGTGAAAATTAAGGAAAAATTACTTGATGAAGATTATGTCATCAATAGCAGCGTAAGCGACTTAAAAACCCCATACTAGAAAAAGAAAACTAAACCTGCAAAAGTA
>CAYGUK010000075.1:0-20126 GCA_964352985.1 uncultured Legionellales bacterium | reverse complement strand
AGCATTTTAATTTGGCTGAAAGGCTAACAATGTGGGTTTAGGGACACGCCCTAGTGTAATTGCAAAAGAAAGTATTCGGAGACAAGTTCAAGTCGAACAGTGTGGTGAGTATTTTCATTCGGGATCAATGTTAAAACCAAAAAACAAAGGTGGATTTTCTTTAAGAGTGAGATGTGGCAAACAGCAATTTAGTTTTGCATCAGGTCATTTCGAATCATATGGTGATAATCACAGAATGGAAGAAACGGCCGAGTTAATGAGTTATCTTGATAGGACTCAACCTGATACACCAGAAGATGGCATACCTGTTGCTCTAAGTTATGTTGACTTAGTTAAAGTCGCAGGGGTAAGGATGGTGACCGGCGATTTAAATTATCGTGATTTAGTTGATGAACATGGTGTAATTAGCGATCCACTTGTTGGTAAAGGCGATCGCCCAGGAAGCCACTTTGCATTACATGGTCTTCAATTTGTAGAAAGAGATATGGCTAATACTTCGAGTCCTCCTACTTATATGGCAAAGAATAAAAAAATTTCTGATGGGACATCAGAAGACTTTAGCGACGCTTGGAAAAATGCACACAAAAAAGACAAAAAAAGAAAAGCCATTGGTTATTCTTATACTAAAGGCGGTGTACTAGATCGTACTGGCATAGGTGGTCAGGTTAGTGATAGAGCGGATACTATTGTTCCTTTATCACAAAGTGATCATAGTGCTTCCATCACATGTTTTTCTATTGCAAAAGAGCAATCGGATTTTCTACGAGTTCGTGATTTTGTTTTAGCTGCTTTAAGTGTTGATGCATTTAATTGTGGTGAATTATGCTGTCTTATTCTAACAATGCAAGAGAATGAATTAAATAAAATTTTATTGACGGAAATTTATAATTATTATCGACTTGTTAGAGAGGTTTTTCTAAAAGCAGAAGCTTCACGTTTAAAAGGCAAATCAGAGGAAGCTAATGAGCTAAAACAAGTTGCTGAAAAGTTATCTCAAGATGGTAAAAATTATTTTATTACAACCATACAAACGCCAGGACAGCATGATGAGGCAAAAACTATGTTTCATAGTTCATTACAAGAAACTTTAACAAAGGCAGAAGCCAAACCTATTCTTCAAAAGAAAATAGGATGGATACAAAAAATATTTATTGCGTTTTGTAGGCGTAAAACGATTACAAAAGAGCTAATTGAGGGAGCTGATTCTACATTTAAAAAGTTGGGTTCTTTATTTAAAATTGATGATGACAAAGGAAGTGTGATAAAAAAACCTGTAGAACGAGTTAGATCCCAGTCTCTTGGAGCGGCGAACGATAATGGTGGCGAAGCTGAGAAAAAATTAACGGCAGAATCTTCTAGAGTCAGACAATCTAGAGATAGAAGTGCCTCAGAACCAGTAATACCCACCCATAGAAGAAATCGTCGATAAATAGTGAAAATTTTTTAACATATATTTAGCGCTCAATTAAATATAATTTCTAATTGAATAATACCCCTAACATTTAATAGACAGATAAAGATTGCAATAGTTATAGATGATCTAAATTAAATAATTATTTCGGATGTTTTCGTTTAGTTAATTCTTGTTCTTCTTCAGCAGTAGAATTTTCTTTAGGCGCGTTGCTACAACAAGAACATTTAGTAATAAGAATGCATAAACAACTACGCAAATCTCGACAAATACCTAATAAAATATCACCTCTTTTAAATCCACCTTTTGCCGATTTACTTCGAGATGAAGTTTGCATTTGACGTAATTGTTTTTTAAACATTTGATGGGCTTTTTGTTGTCTTTCTTTTTCGGAGGCTAACTCTTTTCTTATTGTTAAAATACCTGCTTTTAAAAGTTCAGGAGTTTGGTTATCTGTTCGGTAGATGATACGACCAGCTATTCGTAAATGATGAAAAATAGGTTGATGGTTGGCTTCTTGTAAAATTAATTTAATTGTGTTTTGTCTTAAATCATATTGTAACTGACGATCTATCGGACACTTTAAATAGAATTGATAAAGTGGATGTTTATCTAACCCTGCTTTAAAAACAATGGTTGCAATAACCCAATCAGCGCATAAGTAGGCTTCATCAATTTGTTTTTCTGAACAGAATGCGGACGGTGTTTCGCTAAATACTTTTTTTCGTTGATTAAAATAATAGCCAGCAAGTAAATTAATATTTCTTACCTGGTGTAGCTCAAACATTGATGGTAGTGAATCGACATATTCTAGAGTAAACGTTTCATCATGTTCACTGATAATCGCAAGCACATAATGATTTTCAGAAATATTTAAGGGAATGATGACTTGATTATGTGTGTCTAAATTTGCCATCGCAGCTTTTATTGCTTCTTCTGCTTGGATGATGTGACAAACAGATGAGAGATATATTTTTTTTTCAGAAAGTAATTTCCGTAAGTGACCATTACAAATATAATTTAAATCAGCATCGCTTAAGTACTCATGGGTATCAAACCAACCCTGAGAATTTGTTAATGCGTGAACAAGGCCAGGTGTTTGTTGGCGATGATATTCTGCGAGAGAGAGGTTGGAACTACTACTATCTTGCTGAGAAGTGTCAGATATAAGGGGGAAATATCCGAAATATTGGCTGAACATTTTATTTACTTGCTTAATTGAAAATTCAGCAAATGCTAACACATCTTATTAAGATATCCTATCCTAAGAATACTTATATAAGTTTCTGATTATTTATACTTTAATCGATAAGTGATGGACATATTCTTTAATAATATTATGTAGTTTTTGCCGCTAGTAAACTAATAGGGTTTCAGTGATTGCACCTATTGATTACTATAAAAGAAAAAAGCGAGAAATCCGTGTGTTTAGGTTGATAAGTTTTGGTGATTAAAAGAAGTAAAAATAAAAGAGTTATTTCCGACCATTTATATTAATTTGCTATCCGATTCATTTTTACATTTAAACTATAGATGAAACAATCCATTTTGTTATGTCGCTTATCCAGGACTTTATTATTTATGCAAAATTAAATCTATCAAGTATTAAATATTAATTGATTATCTCATATGACAACATTATTTTTATCCGTTAATTTTAAATTATAGTGATATTCCCTTTTTGAGCTTCATCCCAATAAAAAAACTTTTAAACTTTGAGAAAAATTTAGGATTCAAAGACGTCGAAAGTTATAATTTGTTAACTAAATTTATTGATTTTATTTCTAGTAATAGACTTGTTGTAGATATACAACGTTATATTGCAACGTATCCTAAACCAAGCTATATAAAAAATCTCCAATTTCCCTTTAATCCATCTTCAACATCACCTAATTTTGCTATCGAGGAACATAAAGTAGCAATAGATAAATCTATTACGGAAAAATCAAGAAGAATTAAAAAAAAATAAACTAAGCAATATTGGATAAGCGTTTATCAAACAGGTTAATTATCATCAATTCGTTATCTAAGTTAATCAACAAAATAATTTACAACTGATTTTTTATTTAAGGAATGATGACTATGAAAAAAATCCTTATTGGATTAATTTGTTTTTTGGTATCAACGACCTCAGTGTTAGCAATAAATACCTGTCCAGATCCAGCATTTATAACAGAAGACTCAACAGGCCATTTTGTCTATGATTCTTTTAAATCATTAACTATCTATGAAAAAAACGCAAAAATTAGCCGTTTTACTGGCGCATTAATTGGTGGCGCTTATTCGTTAGCTTGTGAATATCATACTTCAACCGGTCAAAATGTTTTTCTTTTTCGTACCGATATGCAAACGGTGATCCCAGTTAACTTTTGCTTGCCATCTCAATATAGTAAATGTTGGATGACCTATTTATTTAAAGTGTTAATGTGTAACGCCACAGATGTGAATAATTGCATTTACACATAAAAAATGAGCTTTTTAGCTCATTTTTTATTATTACTAATACAATTAATTAAATCCAACTTTTCTTTTTTAGATAAAATAGTTGTACGGCAAAAATTATAATTAAAATAATACAAAGGATCATAAATCCATAGTTAAAAGACATGCCAGGAATGCCGCCGACATTGACACCCAATAATCCAGTAATAAAACTTAAAGGCATAAAAATCATCGCAACAATGGTTAACATATACATTTTATTATTCATGGCTTCTTGCGAAACGGTATACATGTCTTCGTGAATAAGATCAGCGCGATCACGCTCGGCATCTAAATCTTCTAATAGTCGAGTATTAATATCCTGAATTTCTTGTAGTTTGTAAACTGAAATAGTATCTAACCAAGAAAATTGATTGAGTAACATTCTATTCATTGCGTCGCGTTGTGGTAGAAGATAACGTTTTAATAAAATAATTCGACGACGCATATTGATTAATTCAGATCGAGTAATCGACTTGGGATGTTTTTCTGAAATGGAATCTTCAATACCATCTAAATATTGGTCGAGTTTTTCGACAACTTGTCCAGATTTTTCAGTAAGCGTTGCCAGTAACGTTTCAATAAATTCGGCTGCATTTTTGGGGCCATGGCCATTTGAAAGCGCATGTTGAATTTCCGCAATGGTTTTGAGTCGGCGATTATGAACGGTGATAATTCTATTTTTTTCAATCCATACTCGAATTGAAATCATATCTTCAGGCGCACTATCTGGATTTAAATTTACACCTCTGAAACTTGCAATTAAGCCATCAAGATGAATTAGTACACGAGGTCTCGTTTGTTTGGCTGTGAGCATTTCGGCCGCTATCACCGGCACATCTTCAATTGTTTTTAAATAATTTTTTACTGATTGACTATCGAGTTGTATCCATAAAAGATCATCACTTGATTCGGTGATTTCATCTGAGATTGCAGTTGCACCACCTTTTTGGTCGAAACGTAAAATTTTATTTTTGGATTTCATCTTCAGCCTTTTATTTGCAATGTGAGTGAATGTGCAACGGCAATATACCCAAAGTTAATGTTCTAGGCAACCAAGGTGAACCTTGACTGTGAATATTAATATACATATAGCCAAGCAATAATTCAAAAACATCAAAAAGAATCAACAAAATATTTCATTACGTTAGACTAAATCCATTACAATGAGCGTTAAGTTCAAGTGGTTAGTTAGCGATGAAATATTTTAAACTATTATTATTAGGTATTTTAATTTTAACTGGAACAGCGCTATATGCTGTGGGAAACATAAATAATAATGAAGAATTATTTAATGTCCTTAAGGCCAATAAAACCTTTGATGCGATTAGTTTGAAATTATCGACGCAAAATTTGAAAATTCAAGATTTACAAGCGGCTGTCGATCAGTTGTTGTTATTACAAGAACAAGCAACGACATGTGTTTCCGTTGCAACAACTAAAATTGCTGAAATTCAAAAAATATTAAATTCAGTTGATCATGAACAAAAAACAAAGAGTACACATAAAGATTATAAATATTTTCTGGATAAAAAAGATAATTATAATAAACAATTAGCATCCTGTCGTTTATTTATATTTCGATCGCAAGAAGCTGTCAATGCGTATAAAGAAACGATTTTAAATATGAGTACGTCAAAGCTATTGCACCACTCTTTACCGATATGGCAATCATTTACGTTTAATAATTTTAGTCAATTAAAAAACATCAATTTTAAAGGGATTTATCAGCAAAGTGGTTTGTCCTTATTAGATCATAATGAATTTTATTTGCTTGGTATTATATTGATCTTAGTATTTATCGTGACGATGATCACTAAATCCATTTCAAAAAACATATTAACAGACGACAACTCAAATAAAGATCACAGATTAATTAATTCACTTTTAATTACACTATACCGCCATAGTATTTCAATCGTTATTAGCGCAACATTCTCTTTGTTTTTTGCAATTAAATTTTATGGGATTGATCCTAATCCAAATATTGAAAACCTTTTTCATAGTGTGTTTATATTGATGATGATTATCTCGGGTTTAAAATTCTTATATTTACTTGCCGTCCAAAATAAAAGTGAGCAGTTAACCGAGCATGTGGCAAAACGATTTTATCACCAATTAGTATTAATTAGCTGGATATTATTAGTTGCTCATATTCTATCATTTGTCTTTAACGATAATATATTGGCAAATGATACTATTGAAATATTCCAAACGGCATTTGTTACGTTTATTGCTATTCTAGTTGTGTTATGTGCTCGCACATTTATTATTTTACCTTTTATTAGTAATAATAAGTCACTACGCATCTTCACTAAATTAATTTTAAATCTATTTTTAATTTTTACGATTTGTGCAGAGTGGGTGGGTTACCATCGCTTAGCTGCTTTTTTAATTCAAAGTTGTTTCACAACAATTTTAATTATATTTAGTACGATATTTGTGTTAAAAATTATTGAAACAATACTAAGTATTTTCGATGTTAGAGTCAGTAAATATGCCAATAAAGTCCGTTATTTATTTGGCTTGAATGATTTAGCAAAATTAAATGAATTGATTTTAACTCGAATTGGACTTTATATATTATTAATTTTTAGTGTTGCTTTATTACTTTTATATAATTGGGGGTTAACAAAATATCAAATTGATGTATTGATCACAGCATTTGTTGATGGGGTTAGTTTTTCAGGCATTCATATCACGCCATCAAGAATTGTTATCGCTTTATTTCTATTTACCCTTATTCAATTAGTTGGGCGATTTATTACAGGATTTATAACGAGACATTATCAATTACAAGAAGAAAAAGATACACAAGTCGCCATTGCATCTATTCTTACTTATTTTATTTTTATGATTGCACTTATCTTGTCATTAATTATTGCTGGTGTAAATTTTACAGGGCTTGCGATCATTGCCGGTGCATTGTCAGTTGGTATTGGTTTAGGTTTGCAAAATATTGTGAATAATTTTGTTTCTGGTGTCGTCTTATTATTAGAAAAACCCATTAAGCCAGGTGATAGAATTAATATTGGTGATATAGAAGGTTATGTTAAAAAAATCCGTATTCGATCCACTCAAATTTCAACACTTGCTCGTGAAGATGTGATTGTACCCAATTCTGATTTAATCAATAATAACGTAACTAATTTTATGTTTCGCGATAAATACTGGCGTATAAGCTGTAAAGTGGGTGTGGCTTACGGCAGTGATATTCAATTGGTTAAAAAAGTATTATTGGAAGTCGCGCAAGAAAATAATGATGTCGTTAAAAATTTTCCAAATGAACCACGTGTTTTATTTCAAGAATTTGCCGACAGTTCATTAAATTTTGAACTTTGGTGTATTATTTATGATGTAAACAAAAAATATAACATTATCAGTGATATGAATTTTGCGATAGATGCGGCATTTCGTCAAAATAATATTACCATCGCATTTCCGCAGCGTGATATTCATATTATTAAAGATAAAAACATCACGGATGATAATACTTAATGTTTTAAATCAGGGTATTTAAAATTTAACACCAAAATGTTTTTTCGGTGTAAATTGAGTCATCTTTTCCATTCTTTCCATAAAGTAAAGTGCATTTTCTTCGAAGATCTCATATCCTGCCAAATCTAGCGATTTGTAATCTCGAGGGACCCATAACTGCAAAGTTAATCGTTCTAAATCTAAACCTTTATCACTCATTACTTTTAAAATAAATCGCATTTGAGTAATTCTCGTACCAAAATGCCCAGTGGTATTTTCAAGGATCCAACGGTGATTATCATAACGTAAGGAACAAGGACAAACTGCTTGTGTTCCGCCTAGAGATGTGTGGCTCACCCCATATCCATCTTCTAGAAGTTGTGGATTTGAACGTACTTTTGGGTGCATGTAGATATTCCCATCACGTAATACCACGCAGTTTTGATGATTTCCTTTAATTGCAAAAATACCATTTAAGGTTCTCATCTCATCAAATTGATTAAAATAATCAATATCCAATTGTAATAGTGATAGATTTTTTAGTGAATAGTAACGAATTATTTTAAGTTGGAGTTCACTGATTAAAGACATTAATTGTGCGGGATCTTGTAAATCCATGGGAGCAATCTTATAAAGAGATCTTATTCTATCACGTAGGATTAAATAGTCATCTTTATAAAGTGCTAATGAATTTCCATTTTTATCAAAAATATTAAACTTATTTAATAATGTCAAACTAACTGCTTCAGGTAAATATTCTGGTTTTAGGTGGCAGCTCCCGAAAAATTGATGTCGAAGTTGGGTCAAGACTCGTTTTTTTCTTGAAACTTTAGGAATCTGACAGGGGCGAAAGAAACGATTGGGTGCTAATAATATTTTTAATTTAGCGGGCTTTGCCTGTTTAAAAAACGGGTCAATATATTTTATAACCATTTTTCACCTTGTTTTTATTGTCTTTTATGGTTTTGTTTAAATTGTTTTATTTGTTTTAAAAAGTATATTCATTTATTTAATTAAATTTAATGATATGAATTATACTAAAAAAGAGATATAAATCTAATTATAAACTAACTAAATTTGGAACAGAGATTTTTGTTGAAGATATCCGATAAAGTTTAAGCTTATAAATCCAGATAAAAATACATAAAAACATCTGAAAAAATTATAAGATAATAATATCGAGCCTATTGATAATGATTAAGTAAATTCTCAGTGTATTTCCACAAGGTTTTTTACGATATGTCGCTCACATGTTGTGTTTTGAAGTCTGAATAATCAGACAATTTCAATGCCGTGTCTAATCAATAATATTCTAGACACGGCATTTTTTAATTTCTAATATTTTTCCCGGGTAAGTTTATGTTGGTTTGTTCAGGCGCTTGAATGGGTGATTGCCAGCGTTTTTGCAATGGAATATAGCCTGCCCAAACCGCTTGTTGCATGTCTTCATCATCATCGATGGGGGGACCTTCTCGACATTTTAATACTGCTTCTTGGATTTTTAAGCGGATAAAGGTGGTGGCTGCCAACTCATTGTCAGAAGGTAAACGCACATGTTGCCAACGATCAGGCAACCAATGATTAAAAAAGATTTCCATCGTTTGTTCTTTTAATGCTTCGTCGACTTTTTCAAATTGACCATAAATACAAACAGATTGATAGTTAACACTATGGTGAAAAGCAGAGCGAGCTAGCACGATGCCGTCAACTTCAGCAATCGTGACACAGCAGTCAATTTTGTTTAGTAACGTTTTAATTAATCGACTGCCATTAGAACCGTGCAAATAAATAAAGTTTTCATGGCGCCAAAAAAGCATGGGGATGCCATGGACATCACCATGATCAACAAAACTAATGGTTGCAATAAGTGAATTATCTAAAACTTGATAAATCTGTTTGCGATCATAGTTAGCGCGTTGTTTTGTGCGTTTTACTGTATTTCTAGGCGTAATAGTGATGGTCATTAAAATATCCTTAAATCAAACTGGTCTTGATAATAACATCAAATAATACTACCTTATAGATCCAGATGAATTCCAAGTATAGGACCAGATGAAAACTCAATTTAATTCAATCAATATTATTCAGAAACGAATACAACAAAATAACAGTCAACTTCCAAATTATAAAAAACTGTATGAAGCCATACGCCAAGCGATAATAGAAGGTGATTTTGTTGCAGATGATTGTTTACCTTCATCACGGCAACTGAGTTTCAATTTAAAATTGAGTCGTAATACGGTGATCACAGCGCTCGAACAATTATGTGCAGAAGGTTATACGATCGCTAAAAATAGACGCGGAATATTTATTTCATCAAGCTTGCAAGAATCTAATTATTTACCCAAAAATAATGATATAAAATTATCTAAAAGAGGCAAACGGATGAGTGTGCTTGCGCCGATGACAAATAGTCAATTACCTTTTTCACCTGGAACGCCGGATATTAGTGAATTTCCATATCGCCTTTGGCAACGTTATATTAATCGTTATGCTAAAAACCCTAAAATATCTTGGCAAACTAATCATGCAAAAGGTGGGTGTTATCAGTTACGTGAAATATTGGTTGACTATTTACGTGAGGCTCGAGGGATTAAATGTAAACCTCAAGAAATATTAATCACACAAGGCACGCAATTTAGTTTACGTTTAGCTGCAGAATTACTCACTGATGTGGGTAATCATGTGTGGATGGAAGATCCGGGCTATCATGGTGCTTTTTGCGCTTTTGATGCGGCTTCATTAGAGATTAAATTTATACCAGTTGATGAACAAGGTTTAATTCTTTCTAAACAGAGTAAAACAATTTCGCCTCGATTAATTTATACGACGCCGTCACATCAATTTCCAACCGGTGTTGTTATGAGTGCGAGTAGACGACAAGCGTGGTTGGATTTTGCGAAATTAAATCAAAGTTGGATCTTAGAAGATGATTACGATAGTGAGTTTCGTTATGAAAGTTCCCCTGTTGCCGCGATGCGTGCTATCACACATTGCAATGTGATTTATCTAGGCACGTTTAGTAAATTATTATTTCCTACTTTAAAAATAGCTTATATGATTTTGCCTGAACCATTAGTTGATGATTTTAAACTGGTGCAAGCTCGACATTTTCGTGAAGCAAATGCGATTTCACAATGTGCTTTGGCTGATTATTTAATCGACGGTCATGCCCAAAATCATATTAGAAAAATGCGCAAAGAGTATCAACAGCGTAGAGATAATCTGATTGAATTACTACAAAATAATTTAAAACATAAAATAAAAATAGCTGGCATCGAGACAGGCTTACACATTGTTATTTATTTTAACCCAAAAGTTGATGATAAATTAATACAACAACATGCTCTAAAAAGAGGTTTAGGGTGCGCTGCAATTTCAAATTATACTTATAGCAAACGAAAATTGTCGGGGCTAATTTTAGGTTTTGGATATACTAATATTGCTGAGATAAAACAATATGGCAAGGTCTTAGTTGATTTACTAAATAAAATGTTGAGATAAAGTTGTTGATCTGAAAGATAAAATAATCATCTTTTCTGCTTTAGATAATGATAAAATTTACACTTTATGGATTATCTTTTTCAAAGATGAAATGATTTCATTGCTGGAATGAATTAAATCTATGGAAGATAATTAACTTTTTAAAGAATTTTAATCTACTATAAAAATAGTGTTAATTAATTTAAGAATAAGAACATGTCAGTAGTATTATATGAAGAATCTCCAGCAATTCATGAATTCCCAGCCAAATTAGCTTGGATATATTATCCTCAACGTCGAACACCTAACTTTCGAAAGGAACTTTATTATAAAAAAATAGGTCAAGTTTTTTCGTTGATGAATAAAACACCTATCGAAAAAGAGGATATCTTGCAGGCTAAAAAATTATTACACGATGCGATAGCGTTAGATCCAGAAAATGGATTATCCTATTTTTATTTGGCTGAATTATATCAACATCATCAACTGCCACTGGAAGAGAGTGAAGTATTAACACATGAAGAAATTATTCGTACCTTAATAGAACAAGGTAGTAGTGTTTTACAACCATGTGATTTAGAGAGCTATAAAAAACATAAAATACGGATGAATGCAATGAATTATTGCAATCAGGCAATGTTAATGGTTGTGGATAGTTATATGAGTTATGCGCATTATCAATTTGCGTTTCATTTGCTTGAGAAAGCAATCGCGTTAGATGCGAATTATGCTGAAGCTCATCATTTAATGGGATGGTTTTATTTACAAGGTTATCTTGGAAGAAAAGATCCTAAAAAAGCATATGATTGTTTTGCTCGTGCTGCAGATTTGGGATTAGCTATCTCATATGAATTTCAAGCACAGGCGATGGAACAAATGTCTCATCAAGATTTTGGCCAATCACCAGAAGTTTTTATGAGAGCGATCCAATCCACAATATCTAAAGCAGTCAGCGAAAAATGCGTTCCAGCGCAAGTTCACTTATTAAAATATCATGAGCCAGAAACAGTAAGGATCGAAATATTTAAAAAAATGGTTGATGAGATGCAGCGTGCTCATGAAGACTTACAAGCGTTAAACAAAAGAGAGCCAGAGCATGAAGCAGATCTAAGTGATGAACTTTGTAAAGAGCTTCATGAGATAAAAAGAAAGCGATTAACACAACAAAGTTTAGAATCCTGTTATGCCTGTTTAGAATTAATCAAATATTACAACAAAAAAATGCCAAAGATTGGTCGCTTTAGCCTTTTTACCTCCGAGGCTACGAAAACTTTACAAAAAGAATGTGTGGATAATATTAAATTATATGGTGACATTTTAATTAGGATTATGAAATCAGGTATTGTTCCTGACTTTTATCGATTCAATGAAGTCGAATTATGTCGTTATTTTAATGCTATTATTGACCCCGCTTCTGATTTTTTTTCAGAAGAAAGCTGCATGCGTTGGGTTAGAACTAAAAAAAGCGAAAGCCCGTTTATGGTTTCTGCTATTGAAGCAAGTTCTGCTAAAAATGGCGATTTTCTTGCGAGTCAACTCCATGCAAGGTGTTCTACTAATTTAATTTTAAAAGCTTATCTGTATTCACAGATGGCGGCGTTTTATTCATTGTACGAACCTGAGGAATTTATTGAATGTGACTCATTTTTTACTGATGATTTGAGATTTACATCCGAAAAAAACAGAAAAATCATTCAGTTTTATTATTTGATTTATAGGTCAAATATTTGCAAATATAAATTACAAATATTTGAAAGTGAATTAATACAATTAAACGATGAATTAAAGCAATTTCCTCAAAGACAAGATTTACTACAAAGACGCGAATTACTAGAAAGAGAAATTATTGACTATAAAGAACACTTGGAAATTATCAATACTGAGATGCTTGGTTTTTACAAAGCTGATATTAAATTAATGCTCTATTGCTGTATTGTTTATAACAAACACATTCTTTGTAAAGATGTAGAACAATTTAACTTTAGAAATGAAGCCTTACCTTTATTTATCAGAACGCTACAACGAACTGACGCAAACTGTTTAGTTGAAACAGAACAAATGTTGTATTTGCAGAATATGTTAATTCAGGATACTACTCAGGATGAAACTTTAAATCAATTACGTGTAGAGTTAGCACTCTATTATATTCGTAGTCATAATCCGATTCGTGCGCTTGCTTTATTGGCCACGATATCTGAAGTAAGTGGATTAAGTTCAGCACAAACTTTAGAAATTGCCATGTTTTATCAAATGTGTGCAATGGATTTAATTCATAAAGGAGATAGCAGTTATACTGGTCCTAATGTATTTGATTTGGAAAAAGGCATTATTATTGAATCCACTCAAGATGAGTTAGATGTCTTGTATTGTTTGCGTCGTGCAATGCGTTTTGAACATGTTGGTTTTTCGCATGATATGCTTGTTAAAACCATTATGCAGCATTTATTAATGTATAAAAAATTTGATGATAGCCTAACAGAAGAAGAAGTAGTGAAAATGGCTTCGTGTTTATTTGAATATCAAGAAATGGAAGATAAGCATAAAGTAGAAGTTCAAGTTCAGGGACTAGATGAAACCGAAGCGCTTGACGATGAAAGCGCTTTGGGTAAAAAGAATAAAAGTGAGGCTCATTCCACTGTTCCATTCACACATATGCTTTTACGCGAAGAGCAATTTCGACAAGAAATAATAGTAAAACTTATTTCGCAACACGATGTAGAAAATCTCGCTCTTGTTTTTTATTATTATCCTAATAATGTCTTAGAGAAATTGGGTTGGGTTAAAAGACATTCACTAGGTCTTATTCAATTTACTCATAGCGAAGAAGAACAACATTTATGTGACAGTGAAATGAAAAAAAGACATGAAGGCAGTGACTTTTCTATTGATTCGACACATCAATCTACAAGACATCCTTTAGGCAACCTATTATCCCAGTTAGCTTCTGATGATGCTTGGTTAAGTCATCCATCAGAACATCAACAGCTATTAATCGAAGTTTGCCGCATTAATTGTCAACATATTCCAGAGGCGAATATTATTTTTGCAAGATATGTTATTAAATTCATTGAAAACAACAAACAAGTTTCAGATATAAAAACCGCACTCAATTATATAAGGCAATTATATTTTCATAATTTAGAACCTTGGATGCATCTTAAACTTGCAGCGTTTTATTTTAGAATCATTAAAGAAAACCAAACATCTTTAAAAGATATTTTTCCAGATGAGTGTCGTGCATTATTACAACAACAACCTGATTTACATGATAGTGAAATATTAGAAAAATTAAATGATATTCTTTTTAAGAAAATGCAAGTTCATTTTAATCTCTGTCAGGAAATGGAGTCAGAGATAGCCTATACAAAAATCGAAAAAACGCTTTATAGCTTGCAAATCGCAAAAAATAAAAAGGCAATTGTATTACAAGATCAACCTGAAATATTGTTTTTAGCAGATGAACAACCCATGGCAAGTGGCAGCGTAAAATATTGTGTTAAAGCTATATTAGAAGAAATCAACGCATTAAAAAAGGGTCGTTTGAGTCAAGCAGATATACTATCGCTGTTGGTTAGATTAGGTCATCCACTGAGCGAAGCTCAATCTGTTTCTGATTTAACAACGCTGGCAATCACACTTTTACAAAATAAAGCACAGAAGATGTTAGAATTCTTATCTTTTAGATTAAATTTTAAGTGTTATGAAGAATTATTTAGAATTAATCCTGATGTGATGATGACAATATTGATTAATCAATTTATTGAAGGCGAAGAAATCAAATCTGAGTTGGCGCTCAAATTAACAATTTTAAAATCGAAATATCCTGATGCTTCTGCCATGACATTACTTTATTATTATTCAATTGAAGTCGGTAGAAAGAAATTACTAATTCAATACTCTGTTGATCCTGTATTTAAATATATAGTTGATCTTGTTAGTTCAACTGATTGCGATCTAAGCGATAAGCATGCTAAATTATTGGCTGAAGAGACATTATCGTGTTTTAGTTTAGCTTATGATTTACCTAATAGAGCCCATGTGATCCAAGCAATATTATGTGGCTTTAAATACATTCTTAAAAAACAAACAATACTCCCAGGTGTTAGTTTGGAAGAATCAATTAGTGGAATAAAACCAGAACAATTAGCGATAAATCAAGTTGCTGAGATAATATTTAATTTCGTTCAATTTCGTGAAGAACCAGATATTCTCAAAGCTATCTTTAGTCATTTAGTTCATCCAAGCTTGAGAAGCAGTCAAAATTTAATTGAAGATTTTAATAGATTATTTTTAAAACCCTTTTTATCAAATATTCAACTTCGATTACAAGAAGAAATGGAAGTAAAATTACTAATTGATGAATTAGGTGAACAAAATTTTGCTAAAATTAGCGAGTTAATAGCGCAGTTTTATCCCTCAAGTAAGCTTAGTATTCATTAGGGTGAATAAAATATTGATTTAAGCCCAGATTATAACCGACTGATTATTAATGACTTTTAATCTTATCTTATAAATTTAACAATCACTATTCTAAGCTATACTTAAGGAGAGATTTTCAAAATTTGGAGCATAATCAAAATGAAGCAGTTTTTGTATATTTTATTCATACCGGTGTTATTGGTTATTAATCAATTTAGTTTTGCGGGAGCAGCACCTCCTGGCGTTTGCGATAATGCACAACAAAATAAAGTTTGTTGTTTGATAGTCACAACGAATACATGTTTAGGTAGTAAAGCACAAATTAGTTTTTCTCTCGACAATAATGATCAGAATATTGGTGCATCACAAACAAGCGGCCCGGTTAGTGCTGGTGATACCTTTTGGTCTATTTATAGCGCTGATAATTGTACTAATAAACAATTCTATGTCATTGCGAACTATACCGGATCGACGAACTATTCAAATGTTGATTCAGCAGCGCAATCAATAGGAGGAGTAGAAAACTTTAGTACTACACCTACTACCGTACCCGCCAAATCAATTATTCGTTCTATAAACACAGTATCATTTACAGGGGATGGTGGCACACAAAATATAAGTTTTGACAAAAGTAATTTTACTCCATTTCCACAACCTGGTTGTCCTTAATACTTTATATTGTTATTTCTAAGGTTAAGGGGTCAAATACGACCCCTTAGAAAATCGTGATAACATAGCCCAGTAGACAGCATTCAATACACATATAATTAATCTTAATTACTTCAAAAAAATGGGGTGTTAACTTTAATATTAAAAAACCAACATTTAAAACTTGGATAAAATACGTACCACACAAGATCCAGCACAACTCGCTGAAAAATTCATGTCGAATTTGCTTAACCGTTTACGTTTTCAATTATCACTGGATGCGAGTATTGGTTAAGTCGTGGTTGAGGATAAATCTCAAGCAAGTTCATGTGCGTGTCATAGTGAAAAAACAGATACTAAACGTTTTGCCGATTGGAAAAATTTATTGATATATCCTATCTTGCCTGACAACGATAAAGCTCTGCCAGCACAGTTAAAACATTAAAAAGTGTAAAGTTAACGTTTAAACCAAGGACAACAACGAGAATCTTTAGAGTTAGAATTATCTAGCGATGGTGGTTCTGGATTATCAGGTAATCCCGTAATAGCAGTGAATTCTATCGAAGGAGATTCTTTAATTTCTCTAGGATTCTTGATATTTAGTGTTGCACTTTCAAGCTTAGAAATAAACGCTTGGTTTTGTGCTAAAGTGCTAGCATAGCGAGTAGGAAACGACTGTAATGCTTGAATAAAAGCCTTCATCCCTTTTAATAAGTCGGTATGTTTTGATGAAATTATTTCATGTAAAGATTTTGTTGAAACACCAACCTGTTCTTCGAGCACGGCATTGATAGATAATTGTGTAGCTTCATCGCCAAGTAAATCTTTAACTCTAATCCAAATATTGTGAAGATTAGTGTTGTCATTTTCTAAATCATTGATATTACCACCTAGATTAAAATATCTTGCAATTTCAGTTAGTGATTCAAAAGCGTCTTTGGCAAAGGTTATGATTTTATTGGCAGCATTGTTTTGATAGATGTTAGCATTCTCAGAATTTTTGGCTTCTGGTAAATTCATTAACTTTTCGATATTTTGAACTATTTTGTTTAGTTCATTACAGTGTGTAAAAACGGGGCTGATATGTGCTTTAATAAGATAAACAACACTAAAAAATGCTTCGTCTAAATATTTTTCTGCAGCTTCAGTTGTATTCTCTCGTCTTAATTGTATTTCGATATCTTGCATGCTCATTATTATTTTTCTTATCAAAGTTAACTATTAAAGTTGTCATTATAACAGCTCTTGTCACATAATATTACGCAAAAAAATGCAGAGATTAATTGTCATTTTTAATTCTTAGGGCAAATAAATACTGTTGAATTTAAAATTAAAAACCAAGCTATGATACATAGAGGGAATAGAATTTACGCTCTCCAAATACAATAATCAACTGATATTATTATAGATTATGAGATGTGACGATATATTTTAATTTATCAAGATCAAAAAGAATACCCTAATACAATTAAAAACAGGATGGCTTAAACCCAAATTAAAGTGATTAATATTAAAATTAACAAAAAAATAAAGGGAGGAATGATGTGTTTAAAGGCAAATTGTTTGAAAGAAAATCGCTTAGGTGAAGAAATAAAAATAGGCTGATTTTCATATTGTCGAATTATTTTGAAATGACTTTTATTTGAATTTGTAACAAATCGCGACCAGGCTATTTCTTGACTTAATATATTTGCTAATTTTATCATGATTTTTACATCAGGATTTGGAGAATAAACTGAGTGATCATATTTATTTGCATAATTATAAACAGTAATCTCATTATATTGAGATATCACAATTTTATAATTATTATTTAATTGCTGATGAAGAAAGTGTAAAAGTTCTTTTGCTGAGTTATCTTTATTTTCTCGTAAAAATGTGACTATCGATTTTTCAATAAAATGATGTTGATAAGCCACGATTCGGTTAATGATTTGATGTCGATAAAGAATAAAAGGATTTTGATTGCAAGAGATTGTTTCAAAATAACCGCTTACATAAACAACATCACCTTTACAAATATAATATTCTATCGATTCATAAGCGTTTTTAAAGGCAAGTAATGGACGGCTTGATTTTACATTACAAAATGAAGCAAGCTGTTGTTTTCCGTCTTCTTGATAGATTTGATTAAGTTTTGTTTTATTTAAATTTTCATCAGCAAATAATCGAGCTGCAGTAAAATTATCATATTTAAAATAGGCTTGTTCTGAAATGACATAACAGGATTCCGTACCTTCAGTTAGTTTAATAAATTGTTGATGATTAAAATGAAATAATAGTGTTCGTTTATCACGCCAGTATAACGCACGCTTAAATGGATTAAATAAATATCCCTTATACATTCGAAAATCATACCAGCAACAAGTCTTATCTGCGGCATAACTTTTAGTTGGTACGCCCTCTAGATAATCAGCTTGTCCTGATAATTCTACAAAGCCATTGGTGGCTTCTTTGATGTTTAGGTTATTTGCTCTTCGATACAATAAATATAAACGGCCAATACGAAAAAACTGGAACAAACAGTAAATGAAGATAAGCACAATAACAAGTATTAAAAAAAATTCTGATACCGTGAGTGTTTTCATGCTATCTCTCTTGCATTTAGAAATAGATACTAGCAATTCGCAATAAATCAGTCAATTTTTAAATATAAGTTAAATCATTTGCTTAATTATGATTGGTCACTAATTTTGATTAGATGAACTAAATTTTCGAAGCAGAAAGTTAATTTTTAAAAAGCTATCGCTGTATTGTAATATTTAAATAAGATCAGAAAACAGATTGTTAACTTTGTCAATAACACTTCGATAAAGTGTATTTGAAATTGATTTAATATATTCTGAATTATTTTTATTGTGGAATTTACTTGGAAACAATTTTCAACATATATTGGATATTTATGTTTAATAAACTCGTTATAATAAATTACTGCTAAAATGACTTCAGTATTAAATGTTATACGGATAAGCACAGTAGAAGAGAAAATCTCTGAACACAGTTAAAATAGACAATAATAATTGTCACTTTTAAGTTGTTCTATCTATAACAAAAAAAATAATAATTAATAATAAAGAGGTATGTGCTATGTTTAATTATGATGAAAAAAATTCCACACATTTTTTGCTCCAAGGCGATGGAGTCACGAATGATGATTCTCACGGAACTTATCATAGTCTTGATATACATCCTAATGATTCCGCTGATTCTGATTGTATAAATCAAAACGACTGTCCTAATGTAGTTCAATATGGTCCTCCTGCTCCGCATAACAATATTCTAATTATGCCAACAATTCACTTGCAATATTTGTCGACTTTTTTAACCGATGCTGAATATGCAAGATTACGAAGTACTAGCTATGCTTTGCATGGATCTGTAGACCCTCAATATCGTCTACAATACGCTTGTTGTTTTTATGACTGTGTGACGCATTATGCTGATCAACAATGGGAAACGCAGAAAGTATTATGTAGTCTTGCCCATCGTGATTCTGATGGTGATGATTGTATGGAGTGTTGCGTTCAAGGCTGTATATGTGTTTGTTGTATTTTAGATTTACCCGTTACCATCGCAACCCAAACATTACGTTGGCCCGTAACTGCAATAGGAACTTGTGCCGCTTTTAGTTGTGGGAGTTGTCTTGATGCCAAAATGGCAATTCAAGAGAAATATCTAAATCGTGATTCACATAATTTACCGCCTGAAAGAGTAACGATGGCTTAATAGTAAAAAAAATATGAATGGTCACTATTCATTATTATGTTGTATTAACCGTGAAGAAGGCACGCCGCAGGGTGGAAACTTATCACCGTTATTATCAAACATCGTGTTGGATGAATTGGATCAGGAATTGGAGAGACGAGGTCATCAGTTTTGTCGCTACGCCGATGATTGTAATATTTATGTAAAATCATGGGAAGCGGGAAGACGCGTGATGAAAACGGTGAAACAAGCAATGTCAATAGAGTGGTTTAATAAAATGAAACTGATTAATCTTGAACAACAAATGAAACAGGTAATACTTTAATTTAAACCGCCGTATGCGAAATCGCACGTACGGTGGTGTGAGAGGACGGCGGCGTGAGCCGCCTCCTACTCGATTTAGCCTGGCTTTGCCAGGGTAGGCAGTATTATCAGGGTAACTATTCTGCATAAATGCTGAATAAATGAAATGGACCCACCCACTTTAAAACGGCTTCGTAAT
>CAYGUK010000074.1:0-20171 GCA_964352985.1 uncultured Legionellales bacterium | reverse complement strand
CTTATCATTAATTCCTGGCACAGTGGGCGCGGCACCGATGCAAAATATTGGTGCGTATGGTGTAGAACAAGAAATGGTTTTTTCTTCATTATCAGCGTTTAATATTGAACGCAAAAAAATAGAACATTTCACAAAAGAAGATTGCCAATTTGGTTATCGCGATAGTATTTTCAAACATGATTTAGCAAAAACGCATATCATTACTGCCGTAGAATACAAATTAAATAAATCACCAACTTTCTATATCGAATATCAACCCTTACAAGAAAAATTACACGGACAAACGTTGTCATTGCAAACAGTGAGTGAGGCAGTCATCGCAATAAGACAATCAAAATTACCCGATCCTAACATCTTGCCTAACGCGGGTAGTTTTTATAAAAATCCGATTATCTCAAAAGCAGATTTTTTGCGATTACAACATGATTATCCACAAATGCCTTTTTATAGTGTTGATGATGAAAGTATGAAAATTCCTGCCGCATGGTTAATTGAGCAATGCGGATTAAAAGGATTTCGTGATAAAAGTGTCGGTATTCATCAACAACATGCATTGGTTTTAGTGAATTACGAAAATGGTACGGCAGACGAATTATTACAATTATCAATATGTATTAAAGATAAGGTTTGGCAGAAATTTCGAATCATATTACAATCTGAAGTCAATATTATTAAATGATTTTAACCACAACAGTTTGGCGGAAGTTAATCATGAAAAATCTTATTTCTTTGTTAATGATACTTTTTTTTTCATCTACTCTATTTGCCTTAAATAACAGTGAAAAAATACCGGGTTCTGACTATGATTTAGGGCATGGTTTGAGATTAATTTCTCATCGCTATCAATCTGTTGATAAAAAAAATCATTATACGATTAATGTGAAATTTCCGATGATTGAGGGAACATTAAAATCAGCACAACCATTTAATAATGTGGTGAGTACTTTAGTAGCGAAAGCGGTAGAAGGGTTCCAGCCTGAATTCAATAAAAAATTCATCACGGAAAAAACAAAAGATGATGCTAATTATTTAGATTTAGATTATACCGTTGTGTCGACGAATCAACGAGGATTATTAAGTATTCGATTTACTGTTGAAACCTATTTTGTACCAGAAGCGCATCCAGCACACACATCATTTGTTATTAATTATAATTTTTTAACTGGAAAATTAATTCAATTACCCGATTTATTTAAAGCTCATAGTGATTATTTAGATCGAATTTCTAATTTCTGTCGTCAAGCCCTAGAAAAACGTGAGTTTACCGATACAAAAATGATAATCGAAGGAACAAAACCCAACATAGATAATTTTAGAAATTGGAATGTCACTCGTCAGGGATTATTAATTACATTTAATCCTTATCAAGTCGCACCCTATGTTGATGGTTCACCTCATGTTTTAATTTTGCGTAAAGATTTACTTGATATTTTAATACCGACATCACAATTACGTTTTATCAATTAGGAACGACATTGAAACTATCATTTATTGAATATATGAGTTATGTAATAATAATTATTATTTCAATTTACCTGACTTCTTTTTTGGTGAAGGATAAAGCGACACATCCTACGGGAATTGCCTTATTGATATCAGAGTCAACTTTTAAACCAATAAACATAAAAGAGGTGAGAATATATACATCAATACCGGCTGGCGCAAAGAATGTTGCTGAAATTCGTGTGGAAAATCACATTACTGTACCAAGTGATATTAAGGCGAATGATACAATAAACTATGCAAAAAAATTAGCGGCAGCTGCTGGGGCAAATGGTTTAGTACAATCGACTTTTGTTATTGATGATGCAAGACAAAATGGACCTGAGTTAAGTAAATTTATTTATAGAGGCAAAGCATTTTATGTTAATAAAAAATAAAAAAGTATTTTGTTTAATTACGGTTAGCTTGTTGTTTGCTTTAAGTGGCTGCCAAAAAAAAAATAAAATGCCTGAGACATTGATCCGCACAGTTAAAATAATGCAAGTCGAAAAAGTGGCAACTGAACAAGTTCGTCGAATTGCGGGTGTTGTTGAAGCAGAAAAAGTGGCTGAATTAAGTTTTCGTGTTCCTGGTACGATTGCAGTGATGAAAGTGGATTTAGGTGATCAAGTTAAAAAGGGAGAATTTTTAGCTAAACTCGATCCATTACAATATGAACTCAATGTCCACGCAGCGAAAGCAGAGCTCGCCAAAGCAAAAGCCACTATGCTATCTAAAGAAGAGCATTATAAAGCTAAAAGTCGATTAGTTAAAAATAGTGTGGTGAGTCAATATGAGGCAAACACGGCAAAAGCTGATTATGAAGCATCCTTTAATACCGTAAAAGTAGCCGAAGCAAAATTAGATTTAGCACAAAGAGATTTAGATGAAACCATATTAACAGCACCCTTTGCAGGTGTGATAGCTGAACGTGAAGTGAATGCTCATACTGAAGTGAATAAAGGACAGTTAATTTATCAATTACAATCTAATGATGATTTTATTGTAAGATTAAGATTACCTGATACCTTAATCTACGATGTTAAGGTTAATGATAATGTTGAGATTGCAATTCCAAGTATTAAGCACCTTATCATAAAAGGTAAAGTATATCGCATTGGGGCTATCTCCTCAGGCGCGCATGCTTATCCATTAGAAATTAAAATTTTAGATGACAATAAGTTACTTCGTTCAGGGATGGCTGCTGAGGTGGTTTTTCATTTTAAATATGAAAATAAGAAACCCGCGATAATTATCCCTTATTATGCCATTTTACCTTCAGATAAAAAAATGCAGGGTTATGTCTTTTTATATGATCCCAAAACGCATACCGTTAAAAAAACGAATGTGGTTGCTAGAGATATTATTAACAATGAAGTTGAGATTGAACAAGGTCTTAAGCCTGGCGATTTCATAGTTGTAGCCGGGGTTCATTACTTACATGATGGTGAAAAAGTCAAATTAATGAGAGATGAAAATCATGACAATAACTGAATTTTCAATTAAAAACTCTCGATTAACCCTATTTGTTATATTTTTAATTGTTGTTTTTGGTTTAAATACTTATTTTTCTCATCCTAGTCAAGAAGATCCGACTGTTCTCATTAGAGAAGCCGTTGTTGTGACTCAATTTCCTGGTATGCCTCCTGCTCGTATTGAAAATTTTATTACCAAAAAAATAGATGAAAAAGCACGTGAGATACCACAAGTTAAATCAATTACATCTTATTCGAGAACAGGAATATCAATTGTTCATGTCAGAATTAAAGATAAGTATTTTAATTTAGCACCAATTTGGCAAAATTTACGAAACAAAATGCTTGATGTCAAAAGCGAGTTACCTAAAGGGACTATTGGCCCTGTTGTGAATGATGAGTTTGGACAAGTATTTTCAGCAACAATTATGTTAACAAGTAAAGGTTTTAGCCAAGCTGAAATGGAAACCACTGCGGAAAAAATTAGAGATGAAATTTATTCTGTTCCTGGCATTCAAAAAGTTGAATTACACGGTGTGCAAAAAGAGAGAATATATCTAGAGGCGAGCAACAGCAATCTTGCCCAATATGGATTGACTCCCTTTAACTTAATTAAAGCGATTCAACAACAAAATATTATTTTATCAGGTGGTATTCTTCGTGTTTCTGGACAAAACATTGTACTAGAACCATCCGGTAATTTTGAAAGTCTTGATCAAATCCGGCGTGTCAACATCAAACTACCCAACTCCAATCATGTTGTTGAATTAGGTGATATTCTTAAAGTGACTCGAGGTTATGCAGATCCGCCTGAAAAACCAGTGTATTTTAATGGTCAGCAAGGTATTGCAATTACGGTCTCAAATGTTGAAGGTGAAAATATTGTTAAATTTGGAGATAGGTTAAAAGAAAAAATATTACAAATTGAAAAACAACTTCCCTTAGGTTATCAGCTTCATTTTGCGACGTTTCAACCAAAACTCGTTGAAGATAGTATTTATGACTTTATGAAAAATCTCAATTTAACGATCATTGTTGTGTTAGCTGTCGTCATGATTTTTCTGACTATTCGAGCGGGTTTAATTGCCGGTATCATGGTGCCACTTTCTTTATTATTAACGTTTATTGTGATGCGCGAGTTTGATATTTCACTACACCGCATCTCTATCGTGAGTATGATTATTGCATTAGGCTTGTTAGTTGATAATGGTATTGTGATGACTGAAGATATTCGGCGACGAATTGATGAAGGTTGCGATCGAAAACTAGCCGCCATTCATGCCGGTAAAGAATTAGCATTGCCATTACTTTCATCAACACTGACTACTATATTAGCTTTTCTTCCTCTGATGTTAGCTCAAGATATTGCAGGAGAATATACACGATCGATATCACAGGTGATCTTAATTACACTATTAGGTTCATGGTTTTTAGCACTGTATGTTACACCCTATTTAAGTTATAGATTTCTACAATCTTCAACACATGATGAAAGATCTAAACAAGGCAGTATTATTAAAATTCAAGCAGTATATAAAAATTTGCTGAATCGTGTTTTTGTTTTTCGATTTTCGTTTTTAGGTATTATTGCGTTATTATTTGTAGGTGCGATTCTTTTATTTCTAGTCGTTCCTCGTCAATTTTTTCCTAATTCAGATAGAGATCAATTTTTAATTTATCTTGATTTACCAACTGGCACCAATGTTATTAAGACTGAAAAAGAGATTCAAAAACTTTCGGCATGGCTTGCTGATAAACAAGTGAATCAAGATTTAACAAGTAATATTGCCTATGTTGGTTATGGTGGGGTCAGATTTTTCTTATCATTAGCGCCTTTTGATCCGGAACCTAATAAAGGGTTCATTCTTGTGAACACCGTAAAAAATGCAAATATTGATCAATTGATTATGAAAACTCGACGCTATGTTCATGCAAATTACCCAGATTTACGCGCGAAAATAAAAAAATTATGGCTAGGTGGTACCGAAACGGGATCAGTAGAAATTAGACTTTTTGGTCCAAATGCTAAAAAGTTAAATCATTATGCGAATGTCATTGAAAATGCACTTAGAAAAACACCCTACACTTATGATGTTGATAATAACTGGGGTGTAAAAACGTATAAAATTTTAGTGAAAATTGATCAAGCGAAAGCTCGTCGAGCAGATTTGAGTAGTGAAGAAATCGCTAATAGTTTATTTAGTTTTGTTAATGGATATCCGGTGAGTACTTATCGCGATAAAGATCATATCATTCCGATTATCATTCGCTCATTACCAGAGGAAAGATACAATCTTGATAAGTTACGAACAATGCATGTTTATCCTGAAGAAGGTAAAAGTGTACCGTTATTGCAAATTGCAAGTTTTGATCCCGTTTCACAATATTCACAATTTGCACGATACAATTTAAAACGAAATATTACTATCTCTGCAGTGAATATTAAGCTTGGTGCATTGAAAACAGTAAACGAAATAATGCCAACCTTAAATAAAATTTCAGCGGCAGGGTATTCCTATGAATTGGGAGGCGAATTAGATGCTTCAAGTAATGCGAGACATTCATTGTTTGCTTATTTTCCATTATGTTTGGCACTAATTATCTTTATTTTAATTTGGCAATTTAAATCTTATCGCATGGTCTTCATTATTTTGTTGACGATTCCTTTAGCATTCATTGGCGCAGTATTAGGTTTAATTATCATGCGGGCTTATTTTGGCTTTATGGAAATGCTCGGAATATTAAGTCTAGCAGGGATCATTATCAACAATTCGATTGTGTTAATCGATAGAATTAATATTGAAATAAAATCTGGATTAGCCTTAAAAGAAGCCATTGTTACCGCTTGTCTTGTGCGTTTAAGGCCGATATTAATAACAACTTTAACAACAATGGTAGGGTTATTGCCTTTATTATTTTTTGGTGGACCACTTTGGTACGGGATGGCGAGTGTGATCATCTTTGGTTTAGCTTTTGGAACACTCATTAGCTTGTTTGCGGTTCCAATACTATATGAATTATTTTTCTTTGAAAAAATGAAAGGCGAGTAAAGCGACTCGCCTTTACGAAATGATTACGCTGTTTTTTTAGGAGAGGGAGTAGAAGCCGGGGCTTCAACAAGTCCAACCATACTTCCTATTCTTCGTATACCATTTGCGGCGCCATAAATCACTTGTTGTGTTCTGCCTATCATCGTAGTTACGACACTTTGAGCTGCATCTAAAACAAATTGTGGATTAAGGCTTTCGCGTAATGCTGCGGTTAAATTTTCTCTGCTTAACTCACCCGCTTGATATTTTTGCCACAATATTTTTACAGACGCAATAGTTGCGCCACTTAAAAAATAGTTTTCAAAAAAATCAGCTGCTGCGAAATCGCGGACGATTTTCTGTTCAGGATCGAGATAAAAAGCAAAATACGCGATGATTGTTAAAATGGCACCACCTAACATGTATTTAGGCATGGCATCTCTTAATGAAGACATGAATTCTGATTGTTGTTGAGACATTTTGCTTTTTGGATCAACATCGTGAGGCTGCATTGTCGTACCATTATAATACCAACTTGATGTTGATGGTGCTAAAGAGGACCAAGTATAGGCAATGCGAAGCCAAGGTGAACTATCAGTAAATGGTGATGTAACTAAACAGACTACATTACCTAAATGTAATAAATCGCTAATATTTTCATAAATTAAATTAAGCTTGTCTGATGCTTGTCCTTTTAAAGATTGATCTGCAACTGCTTGCATAAAAGCGTGAACAGCAATATCACCAGTGGACTTTATTTTTGGATTAAATCCTTCTACAGGATTCAGAAAAGGAACATTTCGATGAACGAGAGCATGCGCGATGGCGACGCCCATTTTTTCTTTTTGATGTCCATCGACGTTTGGCACAAATAATACTGCTGTTGGTAGAACATAAAGTAAATTAGTGACAGTTCGTGAAGGACTCATTAAGGTTAATGCGATTGTGCCTGTCCAAACAAATGTTGTACCCAATAATACAACTGCACCATTATTACTTAAATCATGAAATTTTTGTGAAAGTGAGGCGCGTAATGAGCTTGCTTCAGAAGCCATAATTTTCTCCCTAAATATAAATTAAAACGAAATCCGTATGTTAGGGAGAGTATAATTACTTAAACTTAACAAATTATGTCTTAAGTAATTTATTTTTCGTGAAAAATAAAATCTCACACAAAACCTAAAAAAAAAGACTAGGAATTTTTTCAAAAATATTAATTTAGTCTTTACGCAACAGACGTTATTCTGGATGATTTTATAAAATCATCCACATCTTCAATTAACATGGGGCGACTTAATAAATAACCTTGCCCAAAACTACATCCATTTTCTTGCAGAAATTCGAGTTGGTGATCATTTTCGATGCCTTCTGCAATGACGGATACACCAAAGTTTTTGGATAAAGTAATAACAGATGCAACGACAGCATTATCTTGCGGATTATCGGGTATACCACTAATAAAAGTTTGATCAATCTTAATGGAATTTGCAGGTAAATTTTCAAAATAGGTTAGGCTTGAAAAACCAGAACCAAAATCATCAATCGATATTTTCATGCCGAAGGCTTGTAATTGACTCAGTGTTTCAAAACCTTTATCAAGACTATCAATTAAGGCAATATCACTTAATTCAATCCCGATACGGCAGGGATCCATTTTATATTTTTCTAAAACCTGCGTGACCATGGGTAAGAAATTATGATGTCGTAATTGCAACGATGAGATATTAATAAAAACTTGACCGATATTAATATTGTTTTGTTCCCAAAGTTTAAATTGTTTACACGCGCTCGCGAAAACCCAATCACCGATTGGAATAATTAAACCATTTTTCTCAGCATAAGGAATAAAATCCCCGGGTGAGATGCAGCCAAATTTAGCATGATCCCAACGTAATAATGCTTCAAGTCCTATAATTTCAAATGTATCTAAATTAAAAATAGGTTGATACATTAAATAAAATTCATTTCGTTCAATCGCGTGATGTAAATCATCCAATATCGCAACAGACTGATTGATATTTTCATGCGGTACATCACAAAAGTTTTTACAACTATTTTCAGAATGTTCTTTGGCGACAGCTAAGGCTAAATTTGCATGTTGAATAATATCATTTGTGGTATTGCCATCTAATGGAAATCCTGCAATACCTATTGAGAATTTAAAATTTAATTCAGTTTCTTTATATTGAAATAATTCAATATGTTTAAGAATGCGATTGGCAACAGTGATGCTATCAAACGTTTTACTGATGTCTTGTAAAATGATTCCAATTTTATTTTCCGCCAGCATCGCTATGGTATCAACTTGTCTAACGGATAAACTTACAAAATGAGAAAGTGATTCACAAAATTTAATGGTATCTAAATTTTCTGGAATATTGAACTCACACATTAATGTGGCAAATAAACGTTGTCTTTGCTTTGCTCTGGTAATAGAGTGAAGTAAAATTTCATTAAATTGTTCTTGGTTGGGCAAATAATCTCGTTTTGCATTTTTATCACGTTGATTACGATTATAATTAATTCTTAATAAAGCATCATAGATAGCGAGACGTAATGTTTCTGCGCTCAACGCTGCTTTTATTAAATAACTGCCAACACCACGAGATAATGCTTCTGAAATAAATTGTGGTGATTCGTGCGCTAGCAATAAAACAATGGCAACGGTATCACATTTATTTTGGACGGCTTCTATAAATTGATATATTTCTTGTTTATTTTCATTTGAGTGATTGATGATTAAACAATCTGGTAATGTTTGATCTAAACTTTTTATTACTTCATCGAATGATGATATTTGTGTGGTATCGTAATGCTGAGTTAAATAATGTTCTAATATATATTCAATATTATTGTTTTCACTGATTTCGCCGCCTGCGATAACAATCCTTGTTAAAGCCCTTTCCATGCCGTTACCCTCAATAAAATCCTTTTGCTAGTTTTTTAATTATAGCTTAACTTCAGATATAAAGCGTAACAGATTAAGATTTAACCAAAATCACTGTTTATCTAAGCTTATTCTTTAGCTAACATATTGAAGAATAAAATTTTTTAAAATTTGTAATCCGTGTGTCGTTAAAATTGATTCAGGATGAAATTGTACACCCAGCAAGGCTAAGTGACGATGACGTATCGCCATAATTTCATTGTCAACTTCGGCGATAATGTCAAAACAACTGGGACAGCTTGATCTTTCGACAACAAGTGAATGATATCTTGTTGCTGTAAATGGATTGGGTAAGTCTTGAAATAAGAGATCGTTAATATAATGAATTTCTGATGTTTTACCATGCATGAGTTTATTGGCTTTGACGATTTTACCACCATATGCTTTTGCGATACATTGATGCCCCAAGCACACACCTAAAATTGGAATTCGTCCTGCAAAATGTTTTATGACGTCTAATGAAATACCGGCTTCATCGGGTGTTTGTGGGCCGGGTGAAATGATAATAGCTTTAGGGTTGAGTGAGTTTATTTCTTCAATATCGATGGCATTATTTCTGGCGACTTGAACATGTTGCGATAATTGTTCAAAGTATCGCACTAAGTTATAAGTAAAAGAATCAAAATTGTCGATCATTAATAACATAAGAAAATTTTCTATTGCAGTTTATTTTTCATTGCAGAAATAGTTTGCTGATAATTATCACTATTGAAAATAGCGGAACCTGCAACAAAAACATTTGCGCCAGCATCATAGACACTTTTGATATTTTCAATTTTAATACCGCCATCTACTTCTAGCAAAATGTCTCGAGAGTGCTTTGCAATGATGTCTCGACATTGTTTAATTTTCAAAAGACTTTGAGGAATAAAGGCTTGACCACCAAATCCAGGATTAACTGACATAATTAAAATTAAATCGATTTTATCAAGACAATGATCGAGATAACTTAATGATGTAGCAGGATTAAATGCGAGTCCTGCCTTCAAACCAAAATCATGAATAAGTTGCAGTGATCGATCAATGTGTTTGCTTGCCTCTGGATGAAACGTAATGATGTTAGCACCACTTTTGGCAAAAGACGCGATTAAATCATCAACAGGTTCAACCATTAAATGCACGTCAAAAGTTGCAGTGATTCCGTAATTTCTGAGTGATTGGCAGACGATGGGACCAAAAGTTAAATTCGGCACATAATGATTATCCATCACATCGATGTGAATGATATCAGCACCTGCTTTGATAACATTTTCAACTTCTTGACCAAGACGAGCGAAATCTGCAGAGAGAATCGAAGGTGCGATGAGTGTGGATTGCGTCATTTTTCTAAGTCCAATCGATCAAATATCGCTATGATAATCGTATTCTATTTTGTCTGCAATAAGTTATGCGCTTCAGACAAAACCCTTTAAATTATTCATATCATAGACCTTCATGTTAAAAAAAAATCAATTATATTGATAATCGAAGATGAAAGAGAGAAATAACCTAATGAATAATAAAGAGCTACCCTGTGATTTAGCTTCACGTAAAAAAGCAATTTGTTTTGTTGCCGTTTTATTAACAGAACCTCGAGGGATGAAATATATGTTAAAATTTTTGTTGAAGATTAACACGCTTAACTTCAACAACTTAAAGAATCAATCAGCAGTATGGCTTAAACGAACAATGAAATTTTAGCCATAAAAATAAATTAACATCTAAACCATTGATTTTGTCTACCTTTATTTGGGCTTTCTGACGAACCTACATTATTTTCTTATTATCTTATATAATATCATAACATTATGATGTTTAAATCGAGCTGTTTTATAGTCAAATTCTTTAGCAGTTGGTTAACTAACTCTAAATAATATATTGATTTATCAATTCGATTAAAATTCAGTAGATAGCATCAATTAATTATACTATGACATGTATAACAAATAATAAGGTATAAGCATGCAGGTTTTTCAAGAGATAGAAAATAAACGTATTGAGCTTTATCAACTATGTAGCCCAATCCGTTTGAAACAAGCTTGCGAAGAAATCATGCAAGAATATGAGTTTAGTCATGTTACTATTTCGCGTTTTTATTGGGATTTTTCTACTGTCACGCTAAATACTGAACAAAATGTTTCAGAATTTTTAATTAAAAATAGACGCAAATTCAAAATCCAAGCTGAAAAATCTTTATTAGATTATTATATCTTTGCTGAAGAGAGTGATAAGAACAAGCCCGTTTATCAAGTAGTATACAATCCGATAGCTGATAAATTTAATCATCATTTTGTTATGCATTGCCAAGTTGTTGGCTATGGCTACACGACATCGTTTGACTTTTATATGAATCAACCTAATTGTTCGATCAGAGCTAATATTGTCGAAAATTTAGATAGATTTAATCAATTACTCAATTATTTATTAAATGATATAAAACCCATATTTTCACTACTTCATGATCAAAGATACCTTATTCAAGCTCATGAATTACCCAAAGAATGGATATTGTTTTTTAAAACATTACTAAATGAATATCTAGATAATACCGACATGGACGTTGATGTTCGTGAATTGTTAATGAAGTTGGATATTATTAAACATAAAGATAAAATTAATTTTGAGATAAAAGATTCTGACTTTAATTTTTCAATCACTGAATTAAAAATGTTTGCGTTGATATTAAAAAACGAAACATTTGAACAAGTTGCTCAAAAATTAAAATGTTCTAAGTTCACCGTAAGAAATAAATTTAATTTAATACGAGAAATGATGCACTTGAACGATAAAAATCAACTCATTGATATTTTAAACGAACAAAATGATATAAAAGATGCAACTGATTTAATGATCTATGAGATCAAAATGTTATCTAAGATAAAAAAATTAATAAGCTACTATAAAACAAAATCTAAGGCTGAAATAAATGACATCTTTAAACGAATTTCATAAAAACATAAATTATAATCGGGCAAGATTATTAAAAACGGCATGTTCGGCTCAAATAAAAGATATTTGTCAACCATTCATGTTAATGTTGGGGATTAAAAATATTTCATATTTCAGAATTTCTAATTGTGGCGAGACTATCCTTTTAAACACCAGTGAGGAATGTGTTAAATATTTTTTCGGCTCAAAAATGGATTTTTCTTGCATGAGCAAATTGATCCCACAAACAATTGTTTATGAAGATGATGTTCCTGACTTAGCACAATATCGCGAAATTATGGCGAAAAAATTTGGCTTTTATCATGGCATTTCATATGTTGTTAGTGGTAAAAATTCGATAGAAATATTTAGTTTTCATGTAGATGAAAGCAGAGAAAATTTTAAGTATGACTTTCAACTTTCACTTATTCAGTTAGAGATTTTCATCCGAAACTTCAAATTAAAAACTGTCAAAGCCCGAAAGGAATTAAATAAATTTCCATTGTTGATTGGTAAGAGCGCTGATTATTTTAAATCGGCTAAAGAATTATTAACAAAATCTAAAAATGATCTTATGAATAAAAGTTTCATAAATAAGAAAGAGAAAAGTTATGGTCGGTTAAAAAAGAAAATATATCTTGATGCGCCATTTGAACATATCACGATTACGAGACTGCAAGTGCTCATGCTACAAAGGCTTTGCTACAATATGACGTATAAAGAAATTGGAGAACAACTTTATTTATCATGGTTATCTATCCGAGATAATGTCGATATTTTGCGGGAAAAATTTCTTTGTAAGTCAAAAAAAGAGTTAGTCAACCTGATAAAAGAATCACATGTTCTTGATAATATAATTCCTGTTGATTTTACGCTACTTGATGGTGGCTTATAAATTTAATCTAGAGTTATATATTTTTCATTCCATAATACAATTTTATGATGGATATCAAATTTAACCAATAATAAAATGTCAGCGTGGTTTAATATTTCATTTTGTCGCAAAATAATACTCTTCATTTGTACGGTGATAGCCTTAGGCGCTAAAATAAATTCTTCAATATCATAAGATATTTTTTTCATGCTCAATCGAATCAAATTCAGAGAATCACAATATTCTGCTAATGTAGGTTGATAATGTTTTGCATTTGCTTTAACGGAAATTTTATCTGCAAAAAATGGGTTGATTTCATCAATTGTAATAGGATGATCAATATTTAAATTATCTGCGTAGTAAGTTAATAAACTTTTAATAGTTAGCAAGTTGTTGTCCATTTTATAGATTACCTATTCATGTAAAATTTTTTCTACAGTTGTTCACTAAGTTTTATATTTTAAGTGTTTACTTTAATTCGACTGGCAATTTTATCTCGTAAAATAGTACCAGTTGGGTCAGCCAATGTCTTTAGTTCACATATTTGTTCAGCATTTAATGATGTGCGAATTCTTAATGGTGGTTCTGAATCTTGAATAACATTTACAATAATTTTAGCGACATCTTCTGCAGATTGAAATGCTCTGGTGCGAGATTGTTGATTTGCACGATATTTTTTGTATAATTCACTATATTCATCAATAACCGCATTATCATCGACTTGATTTGTATTAAAAAAGCTTGTGGCCATGCCTCCTGGTTCAACCAAGGTGAATTTAATATTAAATGCAGGTTGAATATAACTGGCCATGGATTCTGTTAAGCCTTCTACTGCAAATTTACTGGCGCAATAAATTTCATTAAATGGTTGTCCAACTAAACCACCTATGGAAGAAATATTAATGATGTGACCATTTTTAGCTTGTCGCATATGTGGTAACACCGCTTGGCAACAGCGTATGGTACCCAGTAAATTAATATTCAATATATCTTGTATTTCATTAATGTTTGCTTGTTCGATTGATTTGCGAAACCCAACTCCTGCGTTATTAATTAATACATCTATTTTTCCTTCTGTGGCGATGATATGGGAGACTGCGTGTTCTATACTCGACATATCGGTGACATCAAGTTGCAATAGATTAATATGCTGAACATTTTGTTTAATTACTGATAAAAGTTCAGTACTCCGTTTTGGAGAACGCACAGCAGCGTAGACTTTGTAATTTTGTTTGGCTAGAGCAATTGAAGTGTGTAATCCAAGTCCTGAAGAAGCGCCAGTTAATAATATGATTTTTTTCATTTTAAGCCTTTTTATTTTACTTATATTTATTATATTTAAATAATTATATTTAATTTAGGTCTTTTTAAAAGGGTAGCATCCGTTGGGATTTAAAGGTATTTACTATATTGTTGTTAATAGTAAATAATAAATTTGATAGACAATTCATTTTTGTATTGTTATAAAACACATACTTACTCCCTGAAAAAGCAGTATTTAATCATGGCACCAATTAGCAAACCGCATTTACAAGTACGCCTAGCAACGTATGAAGATATTAACAATATTCGTGATTTAGTCGCACGTGTTTATATTAATATCTCATCCTATTCTCGTGATGCGCTTAGGAGCCATATCAATCATTATCCTAAAGGACAATTAGTTGCAGAATATGATGGTAACATTGTTGGTTATTGTGCTACGTTCAAAATTGATGGTGAAGCAGCGTTAGAACCTCATACTTGGGATTCTATTACTGGGCAAGGGTATGCCTCACTTCATGAAGAAGATGGTGATTATCTTTATGCTATGGAAGTTTGTGTTGATCCTGCATATCAAGGTCTACGTATCGGAAACCGATTATACAAAGCAAGACAAAAAATATGTAAAGAAGAAAATTTAAAAGGCATTATTTGTGGTGGTCGAATCCCAGGATTTGCCAAAAGGGTTAAAAAATTTCAGACCGCACAAGCTTATATTGATGCGGTGACAAAAAAAGAAATTAAAGACCCGACTTTATCTTTTCAACTGCGAAATGGCTTTACATGTATCGGCGTATTAAAAAATTATTTACCTTATGATAAAGAGTCTTTAGGTTATGCCAGTCATTTAATTTGGCATAACCACGATCGTATTGTATTAGATGACACGGGTGCTAGAAAACCTCGAGGACGTTCCGTCGATTCGATTCGTATAGCTTGTATTCAATATTGCCAACGCTCGGTTAAATCGTTTGCAGAATTTGCGCAATATGTTGAATATTTTGTTGATGTTGTTGCAGACTATTATAGTGATTTTGTGTTATTTCCAGAATTATTTACATTGCAGTTATTGTCGATTGAAAATAAGAAATTAAAACCAGAAGAATCGATTGCGACTTTAAATCAATATACTGAAGAATTTAAAACGCTCATGAAAAATTTAGCGATAAATTACAATATTAATATTATTGGCGGTTCTCATCCATCAAAAATCGGAAATGATATTTATAATATTTGTTATGTTTTTTTAAGAGATGGATCTATACAATCTCAAGTTAAAATTCATCCCACACCCAATGAGCGATATTGGTGGAACATCAAAGGGGGTAATGAACTAGCTCCCATCATCACTGACTGTGGTCCGATTGGTGTGCTCATTTGTTATGATTCAGAATTTCCTGAGCTCGCAAGACATTTAATCAATCAAGGCGCGAAAATATTATTTGTGCCATTTTGCACGGATGAAAGACAAAGTTATTTAAGAGTTCGTTACTGTGCGCAAGCGCGAGCGGTCGAAAACCAATGCTATGTTGCGATGGCAGGTAACGTTGGGAATTTACCAAACGTTGAAAATATGGATATCCAATACGCCCAAAGTTGTATTTTAACACCTTGTGACTTTCCGTTTTCGCGTGATGGTGTTGCTGCAGATACGACCCCGAATGTTGAAATGGTCTCATTTGCTGATTTAAGTTTAAAAACGTTGGAAATATCACGAGTGAATGGGACAGTGCTAAATCTAAAAGATAGAAGACATGATCTATATAAAGTATTTTGGCGTAATCAAAATGAATTTAATGATCAATAAAATCTAACCGACTCAAGATTTAGTTTTGAATTAATTAAATTGCATCCAAAAATTTTCCACCAATATCTAAATTAAAGGCCGTATTTAATTCTCTTGCACAAGTTGGACTTGTGACGTTAATTTCTGTTAGATAATCTCCAATCACATCGATACCAGTAAAAATTAATCCTTGTTGAATAAGCGTATCTTTTAATTGCTGGCAAATCCATAAATCTCTTTTTGTTAACGGTTGACCTTCACCATGACCACCTGCAGCGAGATTTGCCCGTGTTTTATCTAGGCCTGGCATCCTTTTATAACTATAAGGAATGGGTTCTCCTTTAATTAATAATATGCGTTTATCGCCATCACTGACTTCGGGAATAAACTTCTGTGCCATGATTGTGCGTTGATTTTGTTGTGTCATGGCTTCAATTAATGCGTATCTATTAACATCATCATGTTTTATGCGAAAGATTTCTTTACCACCCATTCCATCTAATGGTTTGACAATAATATCTTTTTCACTTTCACAGAATGCATGTAGCTGTTTCATATTGGCACTAATCAATGTTTTTGGAATACAATTTGGGAAGCGCGTGATAAAACATTTTTCGTTGGCGTTACGTAAGCCTTGAGGGTCATTGACGATTTTAATATTTTTTTGCTTTAGAATATCTAACATATAAGTTAAATAAATATATTCCATATTGAATGGCGGATCTTTCCGCACCAGTACTACATCAAAATCATTTAAACAATAAGATTCTTCATGTTGTAAATCCACCCAATGATGTAAATCATCAAAGACAGTAATTTGATGACCATTTGCTCGCACCTGATCATTTATCACATAGCAAGTGTGCGGTTCAAAAAAATATAAATCATATTCTCTCGCTTGTGCGGCAAGTAACATAACAAGGCTAGTATCCTTTTTCGGATTAATTTTTAAAATAGGATCCATAATAATGGCAAGTTTTTTACGATTCATTTTCAATCGCCTTTAATTCTCTCGCAGCAGCAGCAAGTGCAAGTCGTGCAATAACACCATAAGTGTAAAATCGATTTTGTGATGAATTATCTTGTTCACATCGTTTAGGATTATTACAACACTCAGCAAAAGCCAATGGTTCAAAATGCGCCCCCGGGGAATTTAAATTTTCATTACTGCTTCTTTTCGCATGAACGCGATAAAAACCACCGATAACATGTTGACCTAACATATAAACAACAGGTTCGGCACTGGCATGATTTTCACCCCACGTTTCAAATGTAAAAACACCTTCTTGCATAATTACTTTTGTGACATGTTGTTTGCCCTTACTGGTTGACATAGTTGATCGTTGTTTGCGATTTAATCTTAATAATTGTTCAGCATCATCGACCATCATGACACCCATACCGTAAGTGCCAGCATCAGCTTTTACAACAACAAATGGTTTTTGATTAATATCATATTGTTCGTATTTGCGTTTAATTTGTTGTAATAAAAGTTCCACATTTTTGACAAGACATTCTTCACCATCAATGGCATTAAAATTAACTTCACCACAATTACGAAACAAAGGGTTAATTAACCAAGGATCAATATCAATGAGTTCAGCAAATTCATTGACCACATCGTCATAATATGAAAAATGAGTTGATTTTAAACGCTTACTCCATCCCAAATGAAGTGGGGGGCGAATTTTTTGATCCAGATTTTGTAATATTTCCGGAATACCATCAGATAAATCATTGTTTAATAAAATAAGACATGGCTGAAAACCATCAATTTGAATTTTATTCTTTACACGAGTAATGGGATTCAGTGTAATAGTTCTTCCAGATTTTAAATCAAACGATTTGGCTTCAGTGATTTCTGGATTAAGTGTGCCAATATGTGTAATAAAACCAGCTTTTTGCATGATTTCTTGTAAATTGGCAATGCTCTCAAAATAAAAATAATTTCGCGTGTGATTTTCAGGAATAATTAAAATACTGGTTGTATTTGGACAGGCATTTTCTAATGCGGCTTGCGCAGCTTGGATACTAAGCGGTAGAAAATCTCGATTTAAGTTGTTATATCCTGCAGGAAATAAATTTGTATCGATAGGTGCGATTTTAAAACCCGCATTACGTAAATCAACGGAACTTGTAATCAAGGGTGGTGTTTTACGCCATTGACAACGAAACCAATTTTCAATGCCCGTTTGATTTTGACTAATGTGTTTTTCGAGTAGTCTAAGAGGACCGCTGAGTTCTGGTTGGACATTGGGAATTTGTATATTACTAACAGTGACCATTAATTTTTTCGCCTCTTTAAAAGTTTTCTAATTTGATGTGGACGCATAACATTAAATTATAAAGCGCTGACAACCGAGCCATTTTACACCAAACTATTCAAACATTATAATGGTTTGTAATTCAGATGCTTGGAGCATATCGTGGGCACATTTTTGCAAAGTTTTCATCATGAAATGGAATCAATTCGATTAATGTTAATTATTATCACTGCGATATTACATTTAATTTTTAGTGGCGCAGTGGCAAGAGATACCGGTCAAATGCAAAAAATAGGTCGGCGTCCTGTTTTGGTCAATGGATTTGTGTGGGCTTTTGCGACACTTGTTGGTGGCGTGATGGTTTTTTTCATGTATTGGTTTATACATTACTCAACGTTTAGTGTCAGAAAAAGTGATTAAAACTAACCCCCAATTTTATTCAGAAAAAAAGCAGATAATTTGAGTTAATATATCTTAAATTTACAAAATCAATTCTAACAATAAATAAAATTAATTATTAAAAAAAGATTTATAAAAATTCATATGCTAAAATTAGTACTTCCTTGAGCGATAATAACTAAGGAGTATTCCTTTGAAAAAATTACTCGGCTGTCTTTTTTTTCTTTTTTCAATTCATTCATTTGCAACAGCAGATATTTTTTATAAAAATTTAATTAATCAAACAGCAAATAAATCGATTCCTGAAACAACATTAAATAAAATTTATACTAATCTTGCTAAAACACCGCCGCTTGATCCACAAACTTATGCGTGGGTTGAAAAAGTTTTACCATTACAAGAAAATATCGACTTAAATGTTCCTTTAAAGGATGCGACATTTTTTGGGACACATAATTCTTATAATGCCTTAGCTTATGCAAATCCTGTGAGATATATTGCACCAAATCAATTACTTTCAATAACAGATCAATTAAATGAAGGTGCAAGATTAATTGAATTAGATTTACATTGGTATCAATCATGGACTGATTTCAAAGATCATATTTTACTTTGTCACGCGACAACTGTCGGAAAACTACAGCATTTTGGGTGCTCGCATTTCGATAGACGCTTTCGTGAAGGGTTGCAAGAAATTCGAGATTGGTTAAATCAACCACAAAATAAAAATCAAGTTTTAATTGTTTATTTAGAGCAACATATCGATGGCCACTATAGTGAAGCGTATAACGAATTAAATGAATATTTGGGTGATAAAATTTACACGCCTACAATGGCTGAAACGTTAGAAAATAAATTGCACCATGTGATTCCGTTATATCAATTACCGACCACTATTTTAACTAAAAACGATGTGTTACAAGCCGGTAAAAATATTATCGTTGTCACCAAAGGATCGTTTCCAACAACACCACCTTTAGTTTTTTCAAGTAGTGAAGGTAATTTAGAAGATCCGTTAGATGCCAAAATAGATGATTTTAGACCCTATCCTGATTGTGGTACGTCTACGACTTTTAAAGGTGATAAAAATCATTTATCCATGTGGCGTTTTTTTGGTGATCAAGCTTGGTTCGATGCGCTTGCTGATGGTAAAGCCTATCCAGTTAGCGTGAAGGATTTGCAACAAGAAATGCATTGCCCGATTAATGAACCCAATGTTGATATGCTTGCCCCTCGAGATGCGCGATTATTAGCATATATTTGGAGTTGGGCACAATCCTATCCTCTAGGCGATGGTCAGTGCAGTGTTTTCGATCCAACTAAACATGGGATTGTTAATGTTGCTTGTCATGTCTATGGAAAAAAAGATGGACTGGCTTGTTTTGATAATGCCAATCAGCAATGGCAAGTGATGCCAGGTGTTTACTCAACTTTTGCAGCAGCAAATAGTGTTTGTAAAAAATTAGGATTGGATTATCATTTTGCTATGCCAGTAAATGGATCGCAAATGTATCAGTTATCACTTAAAGCAAATGGTTTTGATCGTATCTGGTTAAACTATATTAACAATGGTCAAGCTTGGGTAGCCAATAGTAATTAAGTTGAATGGCAAAGTCTCGGATTTTATAAAATGGGATTCTACTTATTTTATAAAATCCAGGCTTAGTCTTTGATTTACAGAAATGTTATCAAACATATTTCTTAAGTTTTCTTGGTGCATTTTAAAGTTGGAATGGTTGACTAGA
>CAYGUK010000073.1:0-20386 GCA_964352985.1 uncultured Legionellales bacterium | reverse complement strand
ATCTGAGATTGTTTAGGCATACATAGTAATTCATACATGCCTCGTCCAGCGGCCAATTAGAAGATGCATTGTATTGATTCTAAATAAATTTGCAAGAGAAAAATAACATGTTTTAGCAAACTCATGATAATTTTTTACGAGTCATGGAAAAATTTAATTAAACACCATTTAAAGTCTTTGAAAAATAATACATCGGTTAAGAAATATTAACCATTGGGAGAAACTTCATTCACATAAAAAATCCTGAGCGACTTCAAACATTAAATAGATAAACTAATTCGACTCGTAAATATAAAGTGACGAAGCAATTAATCAACCTTTGACAAAGTTAAAATTTATAAAATCAGTATTACTTAATTTACAAAATCTCAATATTTAATTTATCGCGTGCCATTTTATTTTTTTGTCGCGCAAGCTCAACATTATTTGCTCTTGCCAATAAAACACCCATGCGTCTTTTACCCTTAATATCTGGTTTATTAAACAATTTTATGTCAACATCAGGATCTTCTAACACTTTTTGTAAATTACTAAACTCAATTTGATTTCCTTGCCCTTCTGCCAAAATCGCATAAGAAGCAGCAGGACTTATGATATCAAATCGAGGTAATGGCAATCCCAATATCGCTCGAACATGCAATGAAAATTCTGAAAATTGTTGCGAGATTAATGTCACCAACCCGGTATCATGTGGTCGCGGAGAAACTTCACTAAAATAAACATCATCCCCCTTAATAAATAATTCGACGCCGAACAATCCATACCCACCTAACGCTTGTGTGATTTGATATGCGATGTCTTGTGCTTTTGTTAATAAATCATAAGACATAACTTGTGGTTGCCAAGATTCAAGATAGTCGCCATTAACTTGTTTATGGCCTATTGGTTGGCAAAAATCCGTTCCACCAGAATGACGGATAGTTAACAATGTAATCTCATAATCAAATTCTAACCAAGATTCCACAATGACTTTTTCAGCAGATCCTCTTGTTTCATTTTGAGCAAATAACCAAGCGGACTTTATATCTGAAGAGTCATAAATAACAGACTGACCTTTACCAGAAGAACTCATAATAGGTTTTACGACACAAGGCATACCGAGTTTATTGACTGCGTCTTCTAATTGTTGCAAATTTTCTGCAAATTGAAAATTCGTTGAGGGTAATTTTAATTGGTCTGCCGCTAATTCTCTTATGCCTTGTCGATTCATGGTGAGATGTGTGGCTTTTGCTGTTGGAATAACATTAAAGCCTTTTTTTTCTAATTCAATTAATTGTTCTGTCGCAATCGCTTCTATCTCTGGAACAATATAATCAGGTTGATATTTTTCTACTGCATTTGCGAGCGCTAAACTATCACTCAATGAAAAAACGAGGGAAACATCGGCCATTTGCATTGCAGGTGCATTTTCATAACGATCGATGGCTATCACTGTTAAACCTAGCCGTTTGGCTTCTATCGCAACTTCTCGCCCTAATTCGCCAGCACCTAATAACATTAATTTTGTTGTCTTTGCATTTTTGCCTGTTACTATCATAGTTATCCCGTTTTTAACTTAATCTGGCTATATTCAATTATACTTTTTCATCACTATCTAAAGAAAAATCACAGGCAAGCAACGGCACTGTTTTAGTACGAAAACGAAGTCGATGATATAAAAATATGCCTAAAAATAAAAATAACCCACAATAGGTCGAAACAAAATCATACCAATTTAAATGTCCTTTTGACCATTCTGAAAAATCTTGTCCTAAAATAATTAATCCAAATATAGTCCCCGCCAAAATCGGCCCAAACGGATAAAACTTTGCTCTATAGGGTAAATCAGCAAGTGAGCGGCCTTGTGCAATATACGCTCGTCGAAAACGAAAATGTGAAATAGCGATCCCAAACCACACAATAAATCCAGCCATGCCAGAAGCATTTATTAACCAAGCATAGACTTTATCGTTGCTAATATAAAAACTGAGAAACGCGACCATGCCAGCAACGGTTGATAAAAATAATGCATTAATCGGCACACCTCTTTTATTAATACGCGAGAAAATTTTTGGTGCATGATTTTTTTTCGCTAGATAAGCTAACATTCTTGTTGACGCATACATCGCAGAATTTCCTGCGGATAATACTGCAACCAAAATAACAGCATTCATTAATGACGCCGCATAAGGAATACCTGAGCGTTCAAATACAAGTGTAAAGGGACTCGTTAATACGTCACCTCTAGCTAGACTCTCAGCATTATAGGGAATGATTAATCCAATAATTATCATGGTACAAATATAAAATAATATAATTCGCCAAAACACTTTTTTAATTGCAAGCGGAATGGTCTGGTGAGGATTTTCACTTTCACCTGCTGCAATCCCCACTAATTCAGTACCCTGAAAGGAATAACCAACAATCATAAAAACACCGATTAGACTTAGGAAATCACCGTGAAAAGCCAATTGTCGATGAATTACTTTCGCCACTCCATGTTCATAAAAACTATGCGCGATAAATAACGCGCCAATTATAATAAACAAAATAATAATAGCTACTTTTATCCAAGATAAAACATATTCAACTTCACCAAATCCTTTTACAGATAAATAATTTATTAAAAATAAAATTAATAAAAATGAAACACTCCATAAAATAGGCGGCGTATGAGGGAACCAAAATTTCATAATAACAGCAGCGGCTGAAATTTCAGCAGCAACTGTTATCGCCCAAGAAAACCAATAATTAATGCCCAGCGCATACCCAAGTGATGGCTCCACAAAGCGTGTCCCATAAGCATAGAATGATCCCGAAGTAGGAACCAACGCAGCCATTTCCCCGAGTGAGGTCATGATGAAATAAACTAAAATACCAATAATGCTATATGCGATAACAGAATAAACGGGCCCAACTTGACTGATGGTTAAGCCACTTGCCAAAAATAAACCTGTCCCAATCGAACCACCTAATGCAATCATCACTAGTTGGCGAGCATGTAATTTACGAGCTAATTTATTCATCGTCTATATTAATAAATTGTTGCGTTAAATTGATACCGCGTTGTTTAATCGCTTCGATAAAATATTGCGTGTCCACAACACTTTCTTGCGCAACAACACCTATATATTTAATTTTTTCCAATAAAGTCATATTCGCAATTATTGCGATGGGAAATGCCGTGGTACGCATCATCGACGTTAAGCCATTTTTTTCATCTGCTTTGTCAACAAATTCATAACGAAGTTTTACTTTTTCATGATTGATAGAACCTTGAAAATCAATTCTCATGAGGGTGATATCAGGCTCAGAAAAATTAAGCGCTTTCTCAAGAACAGCTTTAAAAACACTACGAGGTTCAACTTGTTGACCTTTGACAGAAATCTTTTCGCGACTTGCTAATCCTAACTCTAACATGGGACGAAAAAGTTCGCAGTGACCTTGATAACGAATCGTTTTATAATCTAAAAAATCAATTTTATCTTGAAATGTTTGAGGTAATGTCGACGTCCCACCTGACGTGTAAAATGCTTCAAGTGGAGGTAATTTTTCAAAATGCAACGCTTCAATTGCTGACATCGGATCAACCGTTTTTATTTTTCCATTTTGTAATATTGTAACGGGTTCCCAATATTCATTAATTAGACCTTCACTTGAAAATACCATTTGATAATTAAGTGGTGGATGAGGTAGCTGAGGTAAACCACCTACTCTAATTTTGACGGAATCAACTCGATCAAATTCTTTTATTCCAGCCGCGGCTAAAACAGACACCATACCTGGCGCGAGACCACAATCGGGAATTGCTGTCACAGAATTTGCTTTTGCTTGTTGATGATAAGAAAATTCGGTAGCAACCATATCGTTATTGCCGCCCAAATCAAAAAAATGTGCCTTTGCAGCAATAGCAAGTTTTAATAATTTTTCATTATAAATATAACTCACGGCTGAAATGATAGCATCGAATTCATGAAATGGATTAACATCATCAGAAATCGTACTCAAATCAATGAACTGTCCAACCGCTTTGTTTTGCCCAAACTTTTTGGCAATTGAAAAAGCGTGTTCTTCATTGAGATCAAAGACAGTGATTTGAGAAATATTTTTTTGCTGTGCAAGATCAAAAACTATAGCACGCCCCATTAAACCTGCACCAACGACAGCAACCTTCATTCAACCCCTCCTCCGATATAAGTTTTACTTGATAACATTATTTCCATGTTTTGTCTATGGTAAACAGATGCTTAGCTTATTATTTGAATCAACATAATTATCAATTCACATTGCAATGAGATTCCATTAAAATTCGGTTCTTTCTGCATTAGCAGAATATTAATAGCGTAAAAAGTTACACAACTAAAACAACATACTTAATAATAGCAAAAGCTAATTTAAGGGTATTCAAAAAATGAATCAAATAGCATTTAAAAATTTACTCACTATTTTTTCATCTAAAAATGCTAAATCTGCAAATACAAAGTATCGAATTGTTTCTGTTGATTCACAATTTCAACAAACAGGAATGGTAAATGTTAAAATCCAAGAAGTGGGTTCGAGTCACATGTTTATCCGTCCCGTTAATTCACTTTATACTAATGACGCAATTAATTATTTCAGTAAAGAAGATGTTGCTCATCTGGCTGCGCTCTATGCCGCAGAACAAACACAAAATATAAGTTTAATTAATCATTTTCCCTTGCGCAATTCTCATACTAAAGCAAGCATTGTTATAGTAGGAATTTTATTTAGTGCATTTTTGATTTTATCAAATTTATCCGCTTTCAAATTAGTGCAATATGGTAAAATTGCGTTTCCAGCCGGTTTAGTTTTTTTTCCGCTTACTTATATTTTTGATGATATCTTAACGGAAGTTTATGGTTTTAAAGTTTCTCGTCGTGTCATTTGGACAGCACTCGCTGCAAATATTATCGTGACGCTTGGCACCCTCCTCACCACTTATTTACCTGCGTCGCCCTATTGGGATCACCAACAAGCCTATAGTTTAATTTATCATGCCGCGCCTCGTATTTTTATTGCATCAACTTTTGGTTATATGTTAGGTGAATTTAGTAATTCAATAATTTTAGCCAAAATGAAAGTTCTTACGGCGGGAAATCACTTATGGTTACGCGCAATTACGAGTACGATTGTTGGTGTGGGTATTGATACGACTGTATTTACTCATATCGCTTTTTTATCAACAGTGCCATATACTTATATTTGGAAAATTATTTTAACCATGTATTTATTAAAAGTAGTATATGAAGTTTGTGCAATGCCGATTACTTATATCGTTTCAAACTATTTAAAAGCGAAAGATAATGTTGATCATTACGATTTTCAAACTATATTTAATCCTTTTTCTTTAGCCGTAGATGATTAGTGATAATTAATTTTATACTATTATTTAGCTATTTTTCTATCCTATTTAATTTAAGTTAAATTTAACCAATGTGCTTACTTAAGATGAAATTATGATGTCATCACTTAAATAAAAGTTTATAATGACTATTATTTTTTTTGAGATCCATTAATGAAAAAATTAGAATACATAGAAACTTTTGTTGAAGTTGTAAAAGCAGGTAGTTTTGCAAAAGCCGCAGCTAAATTAAATCTTACTGCTGCTGCTGTCGGTAAACAAATTCAAGTTTTAGAAGATCGTTCAGGTCATCAATTTTTACATCGACTCCCGAGTGGCATATCATTAACTGAAGTCGGCGAAACATTTTATCAACATTCAATTTCAATTGTTGAACAATTGCATGATACCGAACATGTTTTAGATAGTTTAAAAGGTGATCCAAAAGGAAGTTTAAGAATTGCTGCAAATTATGTTTTTTCTGAACATTTTATTATTCCAAATGTTTTAGAATTTAACCAACGTTTCCCAAATCTTCATCTTAAAATAAAAGTCTCTGAGTATTATCCCAATCTCGAAAAAGAAAATATCGATATTTTATTCGACTTTGCTCTTAATAATCCTGAAGCGTTAGATATTGTCGATTATGTTTGCCGTAAAATTGGTGATACACGTTTAATTTTATGCGCATCACCTGACTATATAGAAAAAAACGGCATGCCAACTTCAATAGAATCTCTACACCATCATCGATACATTACTCATAGCTCTCGTAAATTGCCAAACCGAGTTTCTCTGAAAAATACTGAATATATTGATCTTAATGCCTTTTTGGAAGTTGATATTTCGCGTTCTCTTGCAGCACTGGCTTTAACTGGCGCAGGTATCGTGTGGGTAGAGTGTCATGAAGTCGAGAGTTATATCAAAAATCAGCAACTCATTGAAATATTACCTGAGTTTGCGGCGAATAAAATTCCCCTGGGTGCGTATTACCGTAAAACAAAGTTTCCTGTCCCCAAGATACGAACTTTTGTCGATTTTATGATAAGTAAATATCAGCAAATTACCGTTTAAAAATCAACTTCATGTTGGTAGATAGCTTTAGTAATATATAAATTTTGAAGAAGGCAAATTTCGATGACGATTGAACCAAAACAACAGAAATATATCGAATATACGCAAGCTGCAAACATTCAAATGCCCCAAATATTACCCAATCCTTTGATTGATAATCATAATCAACTCACCTTGTTTGATTTTGCGAAACAATTACAAACCCCCTATCCTGCTACAAGTCCAAACTGTTTAGTTGGTTTTATCAATTTAGATAACGATCAAACACTTAAGTGCCAAGCCAATGCTACTTCACATATTTTCGTCATTGTTGAAGGACAAGGATACTCAGAAAATGATGAAGACAGTTTCAATTGGCAACAGGGTGACGTTGTCACATTTGCCGGCGCTTCCCCTATTTGTCATCGAAGTAAAAGTAAATCCAAATTATATTGGGTCAATGATTCCCCATTATTAAACTACCTAGGTGTAATTCCTGCCAGGAAACAATTTAAATCCTGCCATTATCCATTTCAGGAAATGATACAATATGTCGAATATTATAATAACCAAGCTAATGCACAAAAAAGAAATCGCAATGGTGTTCTACTTGCTAGTGAGGAATGCCTATTAACGCAAACTATCACACCCAGTTTGTGGTCTTTATACAATGTGTTACCTGCAAATACTGTGCAATTACCCCATCGCCATAATTCTGTCGCATTGGATCTTTGCCTTCTTGCGCCTCAAAAAGGTTGCTATACGTTGATGAGTCCCAATATTGATTTAACTGGCCAACTTATTTCGCCAGAACGCCTAGACTGGCTACCCGGTCAAGCTTTTGTGACACCGCCAGGTTGGTGGCACTCTCATCATAATGTAACAAACGAAAAAGCCGTGGTTTTTCCAGTACAAGATGCGGGATTACACACTTACTTAAGAACATTATTCATAGAGTTTAAGTGTTGACTTCTGTCCCATTTCTCGTTTAAATACGGTCATAATAAAAATGTATATAGGTTTACTATGTTTGGCTTGTTTTCTTTTTCATTGTCAAAGCAAACTTTCACATATGAAGAATTCATAGAATTAATTCGTAAAGCTCCTGTTCTAAACGTTACTTATCCTAGTTTAAGCACATTTATTGGACTGAATGATAAATTGAGAAGTGATATTGTTCTAAGAGAAGAATATTCACAGCATTCAGTTTTAATTGGAAAAGACGTTGAAAAATTAACAAAAAGTTACAGCGCTGCTTTATTCGATTATATCGACAATCTATCAATAAACCTCGAAATATCAGAAAAAGAAAAACTATGTAGAAAAAAATGCGCCAAAGCTTTAATTAATTACTTAATAACATTACGCGCACTCTGCACAAAAAATATAATGCTTGTTTTAGACTGGACTTTAACACAAAAATTTACCCCTCCTCTTAAGATACTTAAGATATCTACAGAATTTATTCAGTCTATGCAAGAAACTAGTACTCTAAATGAAATTAAACGTAGCAAAAGTTCTGAAACACTATTACCCCATTTAGAAATATTTCATATTTGTCTCTTAAAATATTTAATTAAAGAAATACGAGATGCTATGCCTAGAATTATTAGGAATGGAGATCTAACGCTAATTAGGGATACAAATGCTTATCAAATAAACCTGATTCACAGCCTACTGAAAAAATATTTAGTAGTGTTAAATAAATTTAAAAGTGAATTAGAAGCAGACTTAAATCTAGTACTTTATTCTGAAACCTTATATCTATTAACTCAAATAGATTCATTACTCGCCCCAAAAAGAACTGAAGATTCTCAATTTTTATCTCTAGAAACATCTTTCAACTCACTTTGCAAAAAAATGGCAGACTTCAGCAACGAAAAAGCTCATAAAAAAGAAGCTGAATCTGCTTTAGAGTTGGATAAAACGGTTCAAGAAAAACCTGTATTAGCTAAATATCGTACTAGATACTGTTGAACCTATCTCTAATATCAGATTAACAAATTCACATATTCCATAATTAGTATCTAAATTTTATTATGTTATAATCAATCAATTAACATTATAGCTAGGTTAAATAACAATGAAATTCGGTTTACTAGGGGCGATGCCTTCAGAAATCAATGCCATTCGCTTAAACATGACTAACATTGAAGAATATCAAATCGCTAATCGTACTTTTTACAGCGGCTTATTTGCTAATCAGCCCTGTGTGTTAGCGATGTCGAAATGTGGAAAAGTATCTGCTGCGATTACCGTAACCATTTTAATTACACAATTCAATGTCGATGCCATATTATTCACGGGTGTCGCGGGTGCTGTTGATAGTGACGTGAGTATCGGTGATATTATTATCGGCGAGCAATTATATCAACACGATATGGATCCTCGTCCTTTGTTTAAACGATTTGAAATTCCATTTTCAGATAAATTAATATTTAAATCATCAGTTGACATCATCAATAAAATGCAACCAGCGGTTGAAAAATTTGCAGATAACTTTGACCAGTATTTTACACCGACCATAAGAAAGCAATTTAATATTACAAAACCCAAAGTTCATCGTGGCATGATTGCAACAGGTGATCAATTTATAAATAATCCTTTATCGCATGATGGTTTAAAATTCCCAGGTATAAAAGTATTAGCCACGGAAATGGAAGGGGCAGCAGTCGCACAAGTTGCAGAAGATTTTGATATTCCTTATTTAATCTTGCGAACGATTTCAGATAATGCCAATCATACTGCTTCAGTTGATTTTGAAGACTTTTGTCTACATATTGCTAGTCCATATACCGCGCATTTAGCTGAACTATTTATTGAACATTGTCGCTAGTCGTTTCGATAATATTAATTAAATTTTTAATGCGATAAAAAAAATGATTTAATTCAGCCATATCATTTCTTGAATAAGAATATGTTTGCCATGTTTTTCTGATTTTTAATATTTCTGTATCAATGAGATTTCTAAATATTTGAATTTTATTATGATCGATAGGTTGCTGTTTCAAATAAGGGATAACGATTATTGCTAATTTTTGTAACATAGACCTAATGCATACTTCATGTCGTTCAGCACGCTTAATTGATTTTTCAAAATTAAAGTCATGATGAATAAAATTCACAAACTGATTTAAACTATCTAAACGAGTATAATTTAATTTAATATCTTGTTCTTGCCTTTCATCTTCAACAGAGAACATCGTTTGAGATTGGATCACTTGTTTTTTATAATGTTCACAATATTTAATGTTTTGAATTAACTTTGCGTAATTATTTTGACCTCCACCTTTTAATGCCAGGAGTAAATAATAACGATAGTAATAAATTTTCTTCATATAATATTTTAAAGCATCAAAGGGTAAAATCATTTTATTGACTAACATAATGCAAATAATAGCTATAAAAATACCTGCTAATCTTTCTAATGGTGGAGATAAAGTTAAGGGTGGTCCGCCTGCTTGTACCAAAGTTAACGCTAATCCATAGGTAGCTTGAGTAAATAAATACTCGTGTTTCTTAATGATCATCCCATAGTAGCCAAAGATAAATGTAAAAATAGCCATCACAAGAAGTAGCGTCATAAGATTAAAGACAAAGAGATAAAGTGTCACAAGACCGATACAAGCACCGATTGCACAACCAAGCAAACGATCAATTGCAATATGACTCATTTCATCAGAAATATTTTTAGAAGAAATTACTAAAGACGAAATTAAACCTTGTAATCCACCTGGCCATTGCAACCAAATCCAACAATAAAAAGCCAGCGCAACACCTAAACTTGTTTTAAAACTATGCTTTAAATAAAATTTTTTATCTTCAATATCTAAAATGTTGTCTTGCTTTATTATCGTAACAGTTTGTTGAATAGAAGATATTTCTTCAATCCTAACCATTAGATTAATAAAATTTTGACTGAGATCAATAAAAAGATATAAGGCTTGATTTTCTTCTGGTTTATTATGAAGAAACTGACCTCGACTGCGCATTTCGTCAATTTGATCATTCAATTCTGCAAGACTTGAATTTATTTTTTCGTATGTTTGGAGAATCTCTTGATGATTGTTTAAATGTAATAAATTAGAAATATTACGAGTTAATATCTCAAATGGTTGGCCAAATAAAGTTATCCAATAATGTTTGTTCAATGCGCAAAAATGAAAATAAAAATCTTTTAACAAAATTAAATATTGATCAAATAACAATTTAGATTGACCTATATTTGTTTTGCTTTTAAATCGTATTGTAGGATCTAAATTATATAATTCTAATAAACGCTCTAGTTTGTCAATTTCTTTTTCAAAAGTAGTTAAATGTTTATTGATTTCTGATCCGCCTTTTTGTATTAAAATACTATTCATTATTAGGGGATAAATTGTAGCACCAATTTTTTTTAATTTATCAATTTGAAGGTTAATATCAACTGTTAAATCTTTAGGTAAGAAGATAACACTTAACAAAAAGGTTACCATGACCCCTACACTAATTTCTGCAATGCGTTGAAGCAAAATTTCAAATGAACTACCATGTGGAAGCAATACACTATTAAATAATAACAAGGCAGTCACCGTGCCTAAGGTGACAGAATAACGTCGACCAAATCGCTCAAAACAGTATTGGCCACAAAACATAATTAAAAAACTGCCAACCAATATACCAAATAGATTTAATTCAAAAAAACCTGCAAGAAAAAATCCGAGTAATCCCCCTAAAATAGTTCCCAATAATCGCTCAAAAGCACGATAGAAACTTACGCCAGCAGTTGAACGCACGCATGCAGCCACGGTAAAGACAGCCCAATAAGGTTCTTGCAGATTTAAATAAACACTAATTAAGATGCAAAGAATAACGCCTAACATTAAACGAAGCGCAAGCACCATTGCTTGATCATCCATTTTAATTTTACTAAATTTAAAGAATTTATCTGCCACAGCCAACCTAACATATCCTTATTTATTTTATTATACTAAGAACAATGATAAATTGCCTATTTAAAATGATGGCGAACTGAGTAAAAAAATTTGGGTATGCTAGTCAAATAACTAGATAGATTTACCTTGTTCGCAATAAATATGTTGGAATTTTAACAGGATAAATATTCAAAAAGAAACTGTTTGGCCATACCTGAATTTCCAAATAATTCTGCCCATATACTTCATATTAGTTATAAATTAATTAAATTTATTAAATTTATTAAATTTATTTAATCATTTTTGTTTTGCGTATTTTCATTTAAAACGCCAAATGTTCTTGATGTGTTATATAATATCTTTTTATTGTTGTTTATACAAATAAGTCATTATCATATCAAACATGAAGAAAATTGAGACATGCTATAACAATCACAATTGTTATTGAAAAATAAAGATAATAATCAGTAAATATTCTTTACTGTTTATACACCCAAACAAGACCAATCTCTCCTAAATTTTTCTTGTTACTCGCATGATTTGTCGCAAATAAAAAATCTATACAATCGAAAAAAAAATGAAGGAAGTAACAATGCCTTGTACGCGAAAAATTTGTGATACGCTTAAAAAGGGTGCGACAAAACTGTTTTATGATATCAATGATCATGGTTGTGAATTTGTTATAAGCTTAAATACAGGATGTGCTGGTACGTTGGGCGTTTTCAAATATGCGCCATTTTCACCCTACAAAGAAGCCAGTGACGTCAATATTCCGCTTGCGATTCTCGCTGGATTTTCTGCAATGGCCACCTCTACACTTGTCATATATTTTATCATGAGAAAAACCATCAGCCCTTGTAAAGAATCATCTTGTTGTCAAAACTCAGACAACCGAGAATCTCAAAGTTCAAAACCTGAAGAAAATGAAATTGGTATCAATGATGAAATTATCATTGCTTCAACTAATCCAGAGGAAAAAGAAGATCCTGAATTAACTGATTATCATGCAATGGAAAATAAAGATGAAGCACCAACCTCATTAAGTAAATGTCTGGTGATGTAATTTCGAAATAAGCAAAAGTTAGAGATGCGTTACAAAATATTCCCACATTTTTCGCCAAAGATAAGCGTTAGTAAAATAAGCGCCATGGTTTTCATTGGGTAAAATCAACATATCAAAATCTTTATCTGCTTTAATTAACGTATCCACTAATTGCATGGTGCCAGCCATGTGAACATTATCATCAAGCTCTCCATGGATTAAATATAATTTACCTTTTAATTGATGTGCTAAATGACGGTTGGCGTAACGTTCAAAGGCTTCATCATCATTTAATTGTTGAACTTTCTCACCCCAATAAGCTAAATAAGATCGTAATTCATGATCACCTGCAAAGGATATTGCCACTTTATAAAATTCAGGAAATGCTAAGATAGCACGAGCTGCAGCATAACCACCTTGCGACCATCCAACAATACCAACACGGGAAGAATCCATGTATTGATATTTCTTTTGCAACGCTTTAATGACATGAATGTGGTCGGTTAATCCACCCGCTGATTCCATATTATTATGAGAGAAATGATGAAATTCTCGATGCCTTAATGGCGTTCCTCTACCTTCTACATTAATAACGATAAACCCTAATTCTGCATAACATTGTGACCACCAAGGACCAAAAATTGTATCAGGTGGATCATAATGATAGGTTTTTGGTGTGTGTAATACTTGTGGACCGGGATACATGTCATCAATAATCGGATAATTTTTATTTTCATCGAAATGACTTGGTCGATATATCACACCATATAAATCTGTCACACCATCATCAGCTTTCATTGTAAATGGTTCTGGCATTTTCCATCCTAAAGCAAATAAACGATCGAAATTCGCTTTAGTCAAAGACATTATTTGCCGTCCATCAGCATGATATAATTTTGCTTCTGGTATTGTATCGAGTGTAGAAAAATTCGTTATAAAATAATTTTTATCGGGTGAAAATGCAATAGTATGATCGGCATCTTCTGGCGTGAGTCTTTCAATTATCTTATTATCTAAATGAGCACGATATAAAATACGATAATAAGGATCGATATTATTTTCTTTTCCACTTGCTAAAAAATAAACCCATCGAATTTTTTCATCCACATGTAAAATACTGCGCACAAAAAATTGGCCACTCGTCACCGCATGCTTAATCCCGCCTTTTTCAGTATCAACTAAATAAATTTGCATAAAGCCATCACGTTCAGATAACCAAACGGCTTCATGAGTATGATTTAGCGTTTTTGTATAATTCAACCAAAACAATAAATGACTAGTCTCTACATAACAGGGTGACTGTTCTGTTAATAATACCTTAACGTCTCCCGTTGTCGTATCTGCAACGCAAAAATCAATTTTTTTATTGCCTCGATATTCTCGAATAAAAAAGACTAAACTCGCATCATCATTAAACCAAGCATAATTAGATTCTATCGTCGAACCGATCATTGTCGTTTGAATAGGCGGCGTTTTAATTGCAATCGTTTTATTGTGTTTGATATCTAAAATAACTAATTCATTAGTGGTAATTTGTTCATCCCCAGCGAAGGCAATTCGTTGCTGCCAAAGTTTAGGACGAAACGTACCATCTTGCGGCGAATTTTGCAGAAAATAAAGGGGTTTAACCAAACGCTGATCGAGTTTATGAGTTAATATTTTAGTTGAATCATTAGACCAAATGGCAATCGGCGGCATAATTTTATTGAGTCTAATATTTGTTATCGTTGTTAAATTACATTCGGGTGAACTCGCATAATCATAATATTGTTCACCATCTGTAGTTAATGCTTTCGTTTTACCAGTAGTAACATCAGTTAGCATTAAATTGAATTCTTGAATCGTTAAATCATAGTGACCATCAGGAGAACGTAGCGTATCAGTTTCGACACAAGGCAACATGCCCCAAGCTTGCATCGCTGAGGGCGCTTGACTCGGATAAGCAATAGGATAATTATCTATTTTATTACAATCATATGTTGATAGATTAACACTCCAATCTTCACCTTCAATAACAAAGTGGATGTGCTTGTCATCGATAAAATCAAAATCTTTGAATGGTAAGTTATGCGCATGACAATTCAATTTTGTCGCAAGCTTTTTATGATCAAACGCGAATTCTTTTTGTGCTTTCGTAATATCAACTAGAATAAATTGATGACCATTTTCAATTTGTTCTAAATAGTAAAAATGAGAGTCATCAATCCAATGCGCTGTAAGTTGTAAATTTAAAATTAGTTTTGCAACATTCTCTGGTAAAAAACGTTTTGCATTGGTTAACAATGCTTCATCTAACATGTTTTTCCCCTTAATTTTGTAATGAGACAATTGCATCAGGCAAATTAGTTGAAACCCACGCTTCATTTATCTTTTGGTTTTCATCTAAATAAAAAATAGTAATTCCTTCATAACAAAAAGGTTTACCGGTTGCGGCAATTCCTGAAAACTCACCATGATGTGTGCCCTTCCCTGTCCAGCGCACAGCTATTTTATGCCCATGTTCAAAATAATCATCGACAGTGTGATGTAAATCAGGGATCCCAATAAACCAATTCTCTAGCATTTCTCTGAATTCTTGATGAGTGTTAACACCACCACCAGAATAATAAACTTGAAATTGCGGAGAAAACAATTCATTTGCAAGTTCAAATTTTTGTTGATTCCACATTTCTTTAAATAATATTTCAATTGTTTTATTCATTTTCTATTCTCCAAGCATTGACACATTCATTAATAAGGCGAGGTCCGCGATAGATTAAACCGCTATAGAGTTGTACCAATTTAGCACCGGCGGATTGTCTTTTGCCAATATCATCAGCACTCATAATACCACCATTGTTGATGATGGGGATCTCATGTTGTAAATAACGGTAAAACTCTGTTGTTGTATTAAGACATTTTTCACTGAGCGCTTGTCCACTTAGACCACCACCCTCGTTGATATATTTTTCTGGAATTAACTTGTCACGTGTAATTGTCGTATTACCTGAGATGACACCATCAATTTTAAATTTTAAAAATAAATCTGCCATCATTTTAATTTCTTCATCAGATAAATCAGGCGCCACTTTAATAACTAAAGGCACGTATTTCGCGTGTTTATCTGCTAAATCACTTTGCGCTTTTTTAAGCTGTTGCAATAAATTAGCTAAATACTGTATCGACTGTAATTCTCGCAATCCAGGCGTATTGGGTGAAGAAATATTGATCGTAATATAATTAACATGTTTATAGGTTAATTCCATACAACAGAAATAATCTTTCATGGCTTCTTCATTAGGGCGCGTTTTACCTTTGGCAAGATTAATACCTAATATACCGTTGTAACCTGAACGGATGATTTTATCGACACAATAAACAATGCCTTTATTTGCAAAACCCATTCGATTAATAATGGAACGATTTTTCTTCAATCTGAAAATTCTAGGTTGTTCATTACCCTCTTGTGGATAAGGGGTAACACCACCAACTTCAATAAAACCAAAACCCATTTTTCCTAACGCATCAAGATGATCAGCATTGTTATCCATACCAGCCGATAAACCAACCGGATTAGGAAATTCAATTCCCATGACAGTAACAGGTTTTTTAATTTGTTTGAAAAATAAACCAGAAAACCGATATAAATCGAGTAAATCTAATAAGTGTAAAGTTTTGTGATGCGCTTTTTCAGGGTCTATAAGAAATAAAAATTTTTTTAATAAATTATACACGCGTTACACTACACTCAGTCGCCCATACTCTTAACATAGCATTGCCACCTTTTTGGAATTCGTAGGGCACTTGACGAATTTCCACGCCAAAAGCTCGCTGTTGTAATTCCATCGCTAAGGGTGCAACAATTTGCGAAATACCACCGTTAGGATCTAGAAGGGGAAAAATTCTCGCTTCATGTGCTACCCGACACATTTCGAGTACGGAAGTTAACACAAAATCTAGAGAATGGTGATAGTGCTTAGAAAATAGAAAATGCGAACAAAGCGCAATATCAAATTCGAATTTGCCAAATGGAATATGGGGTAACAAGCCGGTGCAATAACGTTTTTGTTCTAGCCCTTTCACATAATCATTGTAAAATTGTTTTATCGCTTGTTTATGTTGATCGAGATAATTAGTGGGTGATGGATAACGTTGCCAATTAAATTTATTTTTATGAAACTCCAACCCTTTCATCAATGAATCACATCGCATATTTACACGTTCTTCAATAACAGAACGAGGTAATTCATAAAGTGGATCACAAGATTTCACTTGCCCTCCTCGATGTGTTAACTCAGCATTAAAACTCGCTGGCCCTGCAGCGCAATCGATAATTTTTAAATTTAAGTCATCATCGTTGAGATCAAACATATGTTGATATTCGTCGAGTGTATATCCTATAAATGTGACTTCCTGCATGGTCGTCATGGCAAAACCTCCAATCCATTCTCGCTAACAATCAATTATAAACGAGTCAACTCTAAATTAAAAATATTACTCGTCTGTCTCACTTTTTTTTTAATAACATGTTCTTGTTTACAGCAACTTACAATCCTATTTACATACGCCACTTCAAGAATCTTCCTCCCACTCACATTTCATTTTATTCAATAACAACGTTTATAATTCAAAAAATATTGCTAAATAACATTGCAATGCAAAAGCGAAAAGCTATTATAAGCTTTATTCCAATTATTAATAATATGTACATAGTTAAGGGTTTAGGATGTTAACAAGCTTGAATTTTGATTTAGGTGAAACCGCAAACATGTTGCGCCGCACGGTGAGCGAATTCGCCAAAAATGAAATTGCACCTATTGCAGAAGAAATCGATCATAATAATGAATTCCCACAAGCACTTTGGCGTAAGATGGGTGATTTAGGCATTCTTGGGATCACCGTTGAAGAAGAGTTCGGTGGATCAGAAATGGGTTATCTCGAACATGCCATTGTTATGGAAGAAATTTCCAGAATCAGTGCTGCTATTGGTTTGAGTTATGGTGCGCACTCAAATTTATGTGTTAATCAAATTCGTTTAAATGCAACAAAAGAACAAAAACAACAATATTTACCAAAACTTTGTACGGGGGAACATGTGGGGGCCCTAGCCATGAGCGAACCCAATGCTGGTTCTGATGTGGTAAGCATGAAACTTCATGCCGAACAAAAAGATGATCACTTTATTTTAAACGGCAACAAAATGTGGATCACCAATGGCGTTGAAGCAAGCACTTATGTTGTCTACGCTAAAACTAAAAAAGAAGCGGGTTCAAAAGGCATTACGGCCTTTATCATCGAAAAAGATTTTGAAGGTTTTTCTACCGCACAAAAATTAGATAAATTAGGCATGCGTGGATCGAATACTTGCGAATTAGTATTTAATAATTGCAAAGTCCCAGCAAAAAATATTTTGGGTGAATTACACCATGGTGTCAAAGTGCTAATGAGTGGCCTTGATTATGAACGCGTTTTACTTGCCGCAGGTCCGATAGGCATTATGCAAGCTTGTTTAGATACCGTCGTCCCCTATTTGCATGAACGCAAACAATTCGGCCAATCCATCGGTGAGTTTCAATTAATGCAAGGCAAAATTGCCGACATGTATACCACATTAAACGCATGTCGAGCCTATTTATATTCTGTCGTTAAAGCGTGTGATCGCGGTGAAGCAACACGCAAAGATGCCGCCGGTGTCATTTTATTTTGTTCCGAGCGCGCCACGCAAATGGCGTTACAAGCCATTCAATGTTTAGGTGGCAATGGCTATATCAATGAATTTCCAACAGGACGATTTTTACGAGATGCAAAACTTTATGAAATTGGCGCCGGTACGTCAGAAATTCGACGTATGTTAATAGGTAGAGAAATTTTTCAAGAAACAATTTAACCCTTCAACACAATGAGGAATGAGTGATGTCAGAAGACAGAATCGTAATAACCAGTTTAGCACGCACCCCAATGGGCGGCATGTCAGGTGTTTTAAAAGATGTAACTTCGCCTGAATTAGGTGCAACCGCAATTAAAGCAGCAGTAGAACGTTCATCTCTTGGTAATAAGGATATCGAAGCGGTGATCATGGGTTGTGTTTTATCTGCAGGTTTAGGTCAAGCCCCTGCTCGCCAAGCTGCGTTAGGTGCAGGCTTATCAAAACATACTGATTCCACCACCATTAATAAAATGTGTGGTTCAGGATTAAAGTCTGTCATGCTAGCACACGATTTAATTAAAGCAGGCACAAATTCAATTATGGTCGCAGGCGGGTTAGAAAGCATGACTAATTCACCTTATTTAGTCACAAAAGGTCGTGCAGGTTATCGTTTAGGTCACGGTCAACTTTATGATTCAATGTTTTTAGACGGTTTAGAAGATGCTTATGATCGTGGAAAATTAATGGGGGTATTTGCTGAAAATACCGCACAGAAATATCAATTTACTCGCGAGCAACAAGATGAGTTTGCGATTACTTCATTACAACGCGCGCAAAAAGCTATCGCTGATGGTAAATTTAAAAATGAAATTACGAGCGTGACCATTAGTTCTCGCCAAGGTGATATCGTCGTTGATACCGATGAACAACCTGGTAATGCAAAAATTGATAAAATTCCAACACTACGTCCTGCCTTTGCTAAAGATGGCACAGTGACTGCCGCTAATTCGAGTTCAATTTCTGATGGTGCGGCAGCATTGGTATTGATGAAAGAATCGGAAGCAAAAAAACGTGGTATTAAACCTATTGCTAAAATTATTTCGCATGCAACACATTCACATGATCCAGAATGGTTTACCACTGCACCCGTTGGTGCGATTAAAACATTGTTTGAAAAAACAGGTTGGTCAAAAGACGATGTTGATTTGTTTGAAATTAACGAAGCATTTGCTTGCGTCACAATGGCCGCGATTCATGATTTAAATCTCGATCATGAAAAAGTCAATGTTCATGGTGGTGCTTGTGCTTTGGGTCATCCCATTGGTGCTTCAGGTGCCAGAATTTTAGTCACCCTAATAAGCGCATTACAACAATACAATAAAAAAAGAGGCATAGCAGCCTTATGTATTGGTGGTGGTGAAGCCAATGCCATTGCTGTCGAATTAATTTAATATTCTTATCATTCAAAAATATAATATTTCATACTATTCACTCTTTAATTGTAAATAAAAGAGTGAATAGTATTTATAATTTACCATGTATCATTTTTTAAACATTAAATTACTATTCAGTTTCACATTTCCTTAAGTGTCAAATGATAAGTTATGACACCGATATAATTGTTGATAGAAGAGCATGTCAGAAAAAAAAACTGAAATGGTGAGAGGGTTTAGCCGTGATATGGTATTACCTGAAGAATTGCAAATGCGTTTTTTGCAACAATTATCAAGTTTAGGTATTAATCCAGTTCAAGCTACATTCACATCAATGAACGTAGTCAAAATGTCAGGTAACCCACATCAAGCAAGAGGTTTAACTAGAACAGGGATTGCACGTAACCAACAAGAAATGTCAAAATTACATAAAATTGGCTATGCTCAATCTAGCCAAGTCGATGAATCGCAAGTGAGAGGTCGTATTGCAGCGCTTGATATTAATATGCCAACAGAAATTTTATTACCCGAAATCTTAAATTGTTTTACTGATTTAATGGTCATAAAAATGAGTGTTGGTGAAGATACTGAAACTTATGATCAATTAATCCATAATTTAAAAGCATTCGTTGCGACCTATCTACTAAGTTTATCCAAGTCGAATAAAAAACAAGAAATCATGGCACTGGCTCATTCTGTTAACCCACAAAATCCATTTGTTAATTTTCTAGGTTGTTGTGTTATCCATGGACAATTAGATTTAGTTGCGATTGCGCTACACAATGGCGCAAGTATTTTTAATGATAAAGGGCGTGTGAGTGATTTAATTTGTATTGGCATCGAATTTTTAACGCCAATGCAATTTAAATCGTTATTAAATATAATTGTCAAATATTGTGGCTTAGATAGTTTAAATTTTCCAGCTCATCAACATCACTATAAACAACACCCTGTTATTTTTTGCCTTCATGAAAGAAC
>CAYGUK010000072.1:0-20650 GCA_964352985.1 uncultured Legionellales bacterium | reverse complement strand
CAACAGTATGACCCCCCGCCCCACAGATTCACTAAGACACACTTCAGATGAAGTGAAGTTCCAGCAGGCAGCCGTGTGCGTAGAAAAAGCAAAAGAATTTTTACGATTTCTAGACGCTATACCGCGATGGTTTGACTTATCTGAGTTGGATTTTGGAGTATACATCTCATATTCAAATAAGTTGGAATTGAATGATGTAAAAAGATTCTTTTTTTTTAGTTTGAAAAATGATCCCTTAATTTTATCGTATCCCTCTGGTAGTATTAGTAATTGTACAGTAGCACAAGCTATTTTACGTCTCCCTGTTTATTTACCCGATTTATGGAATATTTTACTAGAAGTGAATCCAAATGTATCACAATGGTTTGATACTAGCCTGTTAAGTTTTGCTATGGTAATTTACAAAAATATAGATCATAAAAATCGCTTAGAGAACACTAGAATTCCTCTGATGAAAAAAATACTAGCTGAACGTTCTGCCCATCTTTCTAAAGATAATGTGACTTCTCTAGAGTTTGTTTCCGGTGTTAACTCAGATGCAAAGTTGGATGATATAAGGATAGAAAGTTTAAAAGAACTTTTAAAATTTAATATTGATTTAAAGCTTCAAGATCATATGATAAACCATAAAGAAAATCCTAATAAATGGACTAGAAAGTATGATGGGTTAACGGCCTTGGGTGTTGTTGCTAAAAGATGTCATCCTGAAATTGAACTAATAAATTTATATATATCGAGTGGGTTTGGTGTGCCAGCTGATATGCCGTTCATTGCCTCTGCAATAAAAAAAGAAATTATGCTTAACGGTAAACTTGGAATAAATCGGTTACGGGAGACGCTTGAGAATGTCTCTAACCAATTTGATAAACGAGATTACTTAGATAGTTTATGTTCATGTTTATTCGTAGAGTTAATAAATATAGATTCTGATGATGATCAAAAGAAAAAAAATATTTCTAATAAAGATCTGTTGACATCTTTTCAAGTTATTATGAAATATGATTTTTCTCTATTAAAAGAAAATAGACCACCTTTAGTTAAAAAGCTTTCAAAATTTATTGATTTATTAGTTGATTTAGATTTAAGTGAATTAATAAATAGTTTGAAAAAACTCGAAGTTATTATTTTTGAAATGGAATATAGTGAAAAAAGAAATGCTTTTAGGAAACCTGTCGAAGAACTTTTGTTGCAGCGAATTCTTTGCTCATCCAGTAACGCTGAAATAAATGTCATTTTGGATTTTATGTTGAGCTCTGTCGTTATGAAGCTACCAAAGGGAATGTCTCGATTTAAGATTCATCTTCCGGGAGGAGAAACTCACTGTGTAACAAAAACGGCCCAAACAATTTTTCTTCAATGTGCAAAACGCAAACTGGAAATTGCTCAACAAAACAATCATTCTACTGAAATGGATGATTTGAAATTAAAAGATGCTCGTACTACTATCTGATAACATTTATGGTGAAAGTTCACAGGCGCACGGTGCTTGTTACACCTAGTCCAAAACGATTCCTTCATCCCCCTCATAAATCTGATCATACTTTATGAGAAGTTTCAAAATACAAGTCCTGTTAATAACTGCCCGCATGAGTAATGATAACGTTACCGAGCAAAGTTAATGAATTATCGATAATGAGAGAATGCGCCGCATTGCGTTTAAGTGCTAATCCAGGATTGGGATATTGGGTGTAAAAATAAACATAAGGTAAAGGATCATTTTTTTTGATAGCGGCAATTAAGGTATTGTGTTCATAAGTTTCATCAGGTTCAATGACAATTCTGACCGGTGATAGATTCATGCAAATGGCAGCGTGGTGCGCTGGATCAGTATACATCGCAAATGTGCGTGTTTTGGGTTTTATTTCAACTTGAATAAATTCATCGAATGCGAGCTCAGTTAAATGCTCAAGAATATCGGGTTGTTGGTTAAAATTTTCCACATTGAGAACGGGCACAGTATACCAATTACTAATGTTCGGTCGGAAACCCCAAGCATGGCTTTTAGGAATAGGTTTGCGGCCAGTGAAATGCGCGACCTGTAAATTGAAAAATTTTGCTAAACGTTGTAGCGCTAATTCATCACCATCAAACTCGCCGGCTAAATAAGCTTGTAATCTTTCGGGAGTGAGACGGCAATTAATACAAATAGTCTCGTGAGAGCAACCTGTTTTTTTGACAATATAATTTAAATTTTCGGTTAACTGATCTTCAAGCGTATACGTTTCCATGATGTCACTTTATGCATTAATTTATAAATATTATATCATTAACGGATAGTAATTGCATTTTTATTTTAATTGAAAAAATTAATGATTTAACAGATAAACGAGAAATTAGTTGGGATATTTTCCCGAATAATCGATTGAGTGGGAACAAAATAAACGTGAATAATAATACAAAGAAAAAAACGACTTGTTATATAGTCTCATAAGAACAATTTGGATTTAATTTCCATAGACTTTTGCAGTTAATGTAAATAAGGTATAGTGCTACCACTTTAATGGAAGAGAGTGAGTTAGTATGAGTCATTTTGTACAATCCTTACCAAAAGTGGAATTACATGTTCATTTAGAAGCAGCGATTACGGCAAGTTTGGCACAGTCTTTAGCGCACAAACATAAAATAAAATTACCACCATCTATTATTAATGAAAATGGTAATTTTACTTTCAAAAATTATCAAGATTTTCAATATCAATATGATGTGATTGCAAAATTAATTAAAACAGCAAAAGACTATCATCAAATTACATATGAATATCTAAAACGATTAGCAAAAGAAAATACGCTTTATGTTGAGTTAATGTTATCACCTCAGCATGCCAAACGAAATAATACAGAATATTTAGAAATGGTTGAAGGTGTGTTAGCTGGCATGGAACAAGCGAAACAAGATTTTGCGATTGAAAGTAATATCATCATGGTATTAGTTAAACAGTTTGGCGTGGAAGAAGCAGAAGAAACCGTGCGACAAATAATAAATTATATTCATCCCAAAATTAAAGGCATTACCATTGCAGGGGATGAAAATTGTCTCGCACCTAGTGCGTTTCAACACAGTTTCGAAATGGCAGCTTCACGTGGTTTAAAATGTAGTGCGCATTGTGGAGAAGTGGGTGGACCTGAAAATATATGGCAAGCTATCCAATCTTTACCCATACAAAGAATTGGTCATGGTGTAAAGTGTATTGAAGATGAAACTTTAATGGCAGAATTACGTGAGAATAATATCGCTCTCGAAATTTGTATCTCGAGTAATATTTTCACCGGTGTATATGCTAATTTTCATCAGCATCCTTTCAAAAAAATATTTCAATATGGAATTCCCGTGTCGATTAATTCTGATGATCCCACTTTTTTTGCAACCTCACTAACACATGAATATGAAATTGCAGCGGTAGAATTTGGTTTAACCGAAACAGATTTATTAAAGATAACAAAACAAGCAATTCAACACAGTTTTGCGAATGAACAAACCAAAGCAATATTATTACAACGTTTACAACAGAGCATGGCTGATGCAATTATTTAATCAAAATATTAAAGCAATAATTTGTGATTATGATTTTACTTTGATTGATTCATCACAAGGGGTTTATGAATATGTGAAATCCATTTTCAAAGAAATGGGATTAAGCCAACCGAGTTTTCAAGACGTGTGTAAAACAATAGGGCATTCACTAACTAATACCTTTACCTTGCTAACCAAAAATAAAAATGAAAGTATACGTCAACAATACAAAAAACGTTTTTTAGCACATATCGAAAAAGATATTAGTATTTTAACTTTTCGTACCGAATTTTTACCCGGCGCAAAAGAATTTATTCAATGTGCGAAAGATAAACAACTTCAATTAGCGATAGTGACATCTAAATCTAGATATGCGCTTTGTGATAGTTTAACCCATCTTAAAGTGATACATGACTTTGCATTTTTACAAGGTCACGATGATGTGGCAAAACCTAAACCTGATCCTGAAGGTATTTTTAATACTTTACAATATTTAGCGCTAAAACCAACCGAAGTAATTTTTATTGGGGATAGTGATATTGATGCGAAGGCAGCAGAATGTGCGGGAATACATTTTATTGGGGTAACAACAGGGCATACCAACAGAGACATGTTAGAAAAATATCCTCATCTTGCAATCTATCAAGGATTACATCAATTCACTGAGTTAATGAGGGCCTAGAAATTTGTCTAATTAAACAATTTCTTCACGTGTGTATTTAACATTCAGAGTAACTCGGCAGATTTTAACTGGTTTTATTGACTTTTCTTTCGATAAAACTTTATGGTATATTGCACCGTCAAAAATATAAGGTAGTTAGAATTATGGGGCAGTGCAGTCGTTATTTTATTATTTTTTTTATATTATTATTTAATATTGCATGTTTTGCTGAAGATAACTCGCCTTCAGCGATCCAAGAAAAAGTTCATCAAGAGCAACGCATCATTAATAATCCCCTTGGAATTATCTTCTATAAACCGACGTATTTATTGCCTTATTATTATACGGGTAGCCCCTATCAATCAATTTACCGGGGTGTTACGCCGGATAATCAATCATTAGACCATTCAGAATTTAAGGCACAATTAAGTTTACAATTACCGCTAGTGCAAAATATTTTAAATAAACCGATTTCATTGTTTGTTGCCTATACTCAAGTTTCTTATTGGCAATTTTATGCTAAATCACAATATTTCCGCGAAACAAATTATGAACCAGAAATATTTATTCGCACTCATTTCAAAAATAATTGGTTGTCGAGTATTGGTGCTGTTCATGTTTCAAATGGACGTGGTGGCCAACTTGAGCGTAGTTGGAATCGCCTTTATATTAATATAAATTATTCAGGAAATAATTGGTTAATTAGCTTTAAACCGTGGGTATTAATTTTCAAATCACAGTCAAGTAATTTACATAATCCGGATATTGCTAAATTTCTGGGACATGAACGTTTTCTTTTTGTTTACAAATTACCTTATGATATTGAAACGTCATTAATTGTAAGAAATGTTGAGCGCTTAAAACATATTACTTTTATCGGCTCGTTATCCTTCCCATTGATCCGACACATTAGAGGTTATGCGCAACTTTTTTCAGGTTACGGACAAAGCCTGATTGAGTATGATCATCATACAAATTCTGTAGGGGTTGGTATATCGTTAAATGATTGGATATAATTATCTTATTCCTAGGTTTTAATTTAGAGTAGTGATTATGTCTGTTCATCCTGAAATTCAATCAGTCTTAGATATACTCTATAATACTGATCTACCTTTGATTTATACCTTAACTCCTACTGAGGCGAGAGAATTTGCGCGGAATATGTCTAAACTTCGCGTACCACCGCGGGAAATTAATAATGTCGATGTGGTCGATCATCAATTAACTTTACCAGACGCAACTATTCCGATACGTCAATATAAACCACATCAACAAAAAGCAAATGCGATTTTAGTTTATTACTATGGTGGCGGTTATGTTGTGGGCAGTATTGAAGAGCGTGATTATGTGTGTCGAACATTGGCCACTGAATTAGGCATTGAAGTATTTGCCGTTGGTTATCGCTTAGCGCCTGAACATTCTTTTCCAACCCCGATAGAAGATGGTTATTCTGCTTTGCTCTGGATAAATGAAAATTTTTGTCAAGATAAAAAACTCATTGTTTCTGGTGATAGTGCGGGGGCGCATTTAACGATTTTGATTTCTTTTATTGCTCGTGATAACAATGGCCCTGAAATTAACTTACAATATTTATTTTATCCTTGGATTGATACTGATTTATCTAGATCTTCTTATCAAACCTATCATAAAGGGTTTGCCTTAGATTACGATGCTGTTATTTATTTTATGAAACATTTTTTAGCTGGAAATCATCAAGCTGCATATCCACCTTTTCCATTACACTTTAAAGATTTTACAAATTTACCACCAACTTACCTTGCCGCTGCTAGAAATGATGTATTAATTGATGAAATTGAACATTATGTGGATGTTTTAAAAAAAGCAAACAACCAAGTTGAATATCGGTGTTTTGATAATTTAATTCATGGATTTGTTCATTTATATAATTTGAATGTGTGTTATTCAGCATTTTTATCAACAATAAAAGATGTTGAAAAATTAATTAAATAAAGTAGTCACGCCACCACTAATACATTTGGTGCTCACGTTATCTGAAATGCATTGGAAATAATATTGATCATTACATGCTTGATTTAACGCATGATAAAAAGAATTTTCAGAATACATTGAGCTCTGATAAAACTCGCAGATGTAAGAATGAGACATCGGTAAATAAACAGGATGTTCAGATAGTGTAATAACCCCTCGGACTTGATAGGTTTGATTACTGAGACAAGTGACACGATAGGTACTGCATAGTGGAATTTTAGGGATTTGATGGAGTTTGTTATTCGTTGTTTGGGTTTGCGGTGTTTCAATGTAAGCGGGTTTGGCAACGACAATTTGCGGTATGGTGTTTTTATTTGTTGTGGAGAAAATAGAAATTGGTAAAACTATGAAAAATAGGATAATTAATTTTTTCATGTCATCATCTCAGTCGATTCTTTTCTTTAGTATATCAAATTTTTAGCTTGTTGCTATATACCTAGTAACAAATGCCAAATTTCATTGGCTGTTTTTAAGATAAGAAATAACATAATATTTCATCTCATATTTATAATAATTATAAGAGGCGATAAGATGAGTTACCTAGATATGGAAAGTAAAATACAAGCAGAGACCTCACATTCTAAAGAATTAGAGCTTGAAGGTTACTTGAGAGCTTTTGATAGTTCTGGTTCAAGTGAGGATGAATTTATTGGTCATGAATCTTTAGAACTCCATAATGAGTTATTTAAACGATTACAAAGCTTTTTTTCTGATAAAGAACAATTAAAAATAAAAATAGGATCTGCTACATTTGAACGAAGTCATATAGTAAAAGCACTTTGTTTTGAAGATGGAAATATCAGTAAAATAGTTCGATATCCAATGGAATTTGAACATTATCGACGTACGTCGATCTTAAGTATTTCGTCACATGATGTGATTCCTGATGATGAAAACTTTCTTGAACAATCTGAAGAGGAGGATGATGCAGATGCGGCTTATCAACCGAATAAATCAGAGCGGAAAAGGTTTTAAACTTACTTGACCTAACAATTAAAATACTTTATACCACAAAATCGCACAACAAATTTGTAAAGTCATACAATTAACCTATTAAGGGAGAAACTCATGGGTGATAAAAATGTAATTCATGGTGAATTTTGTTGGAATGAATTAATGACTGGCGATACCGGTAAAGCAAAAGAATTTTACGGCGCATTGTTAGGTTGGGAATTTAATGATATGGATATGGGTGACATGGTTTATAGCTGCATGAAACAAGGCGATAAAGATATCGGCGGCATGATGGCGATACCAAAAGGTCAAGAAAGAAATATTCCACCTCATTGGATGAGTTATATTAATGTTGAAAACCTCGATGATATAGCTGCAAAAGTCGAAGGGTTAGGTGGCAAAATTATGTGTCCTAAGCAAACGGTAAAAGATTATGGATGTTTTATTGTTGTTGCAGATCCAACAGGCGCCCATATTGCTTTTTGGCAATCGACCAAACAGTGTGACTAATCCCTATTTTTAAAAAAACACCGCTTAAGCGGTGTTTTTTTTGAGTCAATTCCAATAATCAATAGCTTAAGCGTTAAAAACCCCCTGAGCTAACATATTTTTGCTCCCTCAAAAACCTAGGGATCTGCCTAGTAGTAAAAATGGCCCATTGCTATATTATAACAACATGAGCTATTAATTATTATAAAAAGGTGACAGCGTGTCTAATTTAGAATTTTCTCAAAATCAAAAATCGAATTATCCTTTTATAGAATACTGTGATGAAGTGAGTGCGATTGCTAAACCAATACTACAATTATTTGATTTAAATTATTTTAGTTTCGCAAGATATTATTGGCAAAGAAAAATTCCCTATTTTAACTTGTCGACAAGTGCGGAATGGGAAAAAAAGCATTTTGATGAAAAGTGTTATCTTAATGATGAAGAGTTTCCTAGTTTATCACGTGAAGGGCTGTATTTTTTAGACGAATTTAATTTCACTGGCCAGTCAGAGCGGAGTTGTTTAAGAACCATCGAATTATTTAAAGAAACGGTAGGTTGTAATAGTATTGCAATGCTTATTACGCATAATGTGGGAAGCACTGACTTTGTATTTTTTGCTTCTTCATATGATTACAGTTATTTACGAAATAATATTATTAATAATCAAAATTTTATTAAAAAATTTATTCAATATTTTAAAGCTCAGGCCCAATCGATGATGCATGCCGCGAGAGCAAAAAAAGTGACGATCAAAGATATATGCGGCATTGATTTGTTTGATCAACTTAGTTCAAAACAATGTGAAGAAGATAGTTATAAGGTTAAACAACCTAAAATTGATTGTAGCCGATTTTATTTGGATACACCATTTGAAGGTGTATATTTAACTTCACGTGAAGTTGACTGTATTAAATTGCTAACTGAAGGGAATAATATGGTATCAATTTCGGATAATCTAAAATTATCTTATTCAACTGTTCGTGGACATATTGATAATGTGAAACTTAAATTGAAATGTTATTCGATTAAACAATTAAGTAATGATGTTAAACGCTTTGGTATATTAAAAAATATTGATGAAAATTTAAATATAGATCGAGCAAGTTATCAAGAAGCGAGACAATTAGAAAATAGTTTAATTAGTGAACTTAAGGACGAATAATTAAAGACAAAGCATAACGTTGTTGAGGGTGTGTTTGTCTTTGCCAGACGTAATCGTTGGTTTAGACAATAATATTTGCCTTGCCATTATTGGCAAGGCTTTCTTTAATTAGGAACATTTGCTTTTAATCTTGTCAGATTAGGATTAATCTTCGAATTTAGCAATTTTAAGCGTATAATTTTTGCCATTAGACGATGTGGAAATCAACATGCCGATCAATACTTACCTTTATGGCAAAACAGCTTTAGAATTAAAACTCCCAGTCACTTTATTATTGGATGATATTTATGGGTTTAAGATTTGTTTTAATCGTCATGAATATATTTTTCGCGGGGGTTACACACCCTATAATGATCATGCAAGCGCAAGTATTGCAAATGATAAATATTGCACGAATCAATTATTAAGACGTTACGGCTTTACGGTACCAAAAGCAATTTGTATTTCACGAGACATGTATCTTAAAAATGAATGGGATGTGGCTGATCTCAGATTTCCATTAGTTGCAAAACCTACTCGCGATACACTAGGTGGTGAAGGTGTTGTGTGTAACATTAAAAATATGACAGTGCTTAAAACCTATTTTGACGAACATTTTAATAAATATAATATGATTTCATTAGAAGAGTTTGTCGCTGGACTTAGCGCATTTCGCGTATTAATTTTTTATAACAAAGTGATTGGTATTGTTAAACGTTATCCTGCGATGGTTATAGGCGATGGTCAATCTACTATTTTAGAATTAATCGAGCGAGAAAATTTACAACGTCAAAAATTAAAAGAATCAGTCAATGTGAGTGATATTGTAGTTGATCAAGAATTTAATATTAGATTAGAAGAATTAAATTTAACACTTAAATCTATTCCAAATAAAAATCAACAAATCGTTTTATGCTATAACTGCAATTCTTCTCGTGGCGGCACGATGGAATCTTTAGACATCAAGCTATGTCAATATAACCAATCAATGCTATTAAAAGCAGCAAAATGTTTAAATTTAAATTTAGTCGGCTTTGACATTTTATGTGAAGATATTAATAAACCGTTTAATAATTCTCGTGCTTATATTATAGAAGCAAATAGTTTTCCAGATATTAGCTTACATGAGCAACCAATTAAAGGTGTGCCTAATAGAGTAAGCAAAACCATCTTAAAAAAAATAGTTTACAAACATCCTTTTATTTATTTTCTTCATCGATTTAAACATTTTTTTAAAACATATTAATGTTAATATATTGATACACAACTTAGAATGAGCAAATGCTCCTTTATTCATTCGGAAACTTAAACATAATTTTGTTATATAAGATTTATATTATTGCATTTTGCTGTATGCTTATTAATATGATTTACTCATATACATCTAAATTAACTTTCTTAGGATTGGTCGGCGCCGTATAAATTTGCACACCTGGGGTGAGGCAACGAGGTGTTGACCAACTGGCATCTTGAAAAGCTTTTTGTGTATCGAGATATCCGATTTTTTGATGATTGTCTAAAGTTAATTTTGAGAAATTATAATCTTTCGACTCTAAGTGTTCTTTTTGACTATCATAAATCAAATGAACGATATCAACGATGTTGTGCGTGCCGAGTTGTAAAATTTCTTGAATAGCCGGATCTTGTTTTGCTTCTTCTGTGAGATGTTCACCTAAAACTGAAATAGCATGACGTAAGTTTTGGCGAGTGGAGTATAAATTTGTTGTGCGCTTTGAATGACTCGAAAAAGTAATATCTTTTTTACGTTCAATAACCGCATCTAAATTATCGGGATTTGGCCCAATGCCACTAAATAAATCAACCATAAAACATAAAGTATTTTTAATTGGTAAAGCATCAAGTACTACTGTTAATGGCGTATTGGAGTGAACACCGCCATCCCAAAAATATTCTCCATTAATTTTTACTGCTGGAAATCCAGGCGGTAGCGCACTACTTGCTAAAATATGATCGGCAGTTATATTATATTCTTGATTATTAAAATAGATTAATTTACCACTGGTTACATTGACGGCGCCTATTTTTAAAACAATTTTATTTGAGTTTAAATAATCAAAATCAATTAAATCTTCTAATGTTTTTTTCAGTAAACTGGTATCATAAAAACTAATTTTTTGCGGTGACTCACCAAACATAAACCAAGGATTAATTAATTTTGGTACAAAAAAACCAGGCTGTCCAAAACACAATGACATTTGCGCTCCCCAACAACGATGGAGATAAGCGTAATAAGAATCAAATAAATGATAAGGCATAAAATAATCGGGGGTTGCTATTCGATGCCAAAATTCTTTGAGTTTTTCTAATCTTTTTTCAGGCGGGTTGCCGACTATTATCGATCCATTAATTGCACCAATTGATGTGCCCACCACCCAATCAGGTTCAACTTGATATTCACTCAGTGCTTTCACGACCCCAACTTGATAAGCGCCAAGTGCTCCACCACCTTGCAAAACAAATGCGACACGATCGTAATATTTATGTGGAGCAAATTTTGGTTCCGTAGCCATTGTAAGCATCTCCCCTGACAGAATTGGTCAAAACTTTTATTGCGTTTATGTTTAATTATAGTTGGTTTTTACTTATTGCTTAGGTTATTGAATTAAAAGTGGATGAATTACGCTATGTATCGGTTTTTTATTGATATTATTGGGACACTATAGGGAAGAACCCGTATTCTCGATTGACTGGAAATCAGACTTATAGTACATTACAGAATTAGACGAAATGTATTCACATCTCGTGAGTTTCTATTGACTGCTAGCGATGTTATTTTTCACCGGTTTGCGCAATCAGAAATATGAAATTTTACAAATACAGGAATTTGGTTATGACCCATAAAATCTACGTCGGTAACTTACCTTATCGTGCTACTGAAGCTGATCTCGAAACGTTATTTAGTGAATGTGGTGAAGTCATTGATATCAATATCATCTATGATCGTGCAACAAAACGTTCGAAAGGGTTTGGTTTTATCGAATTTGAATCTGAAACGGCAATGACAAACGCTTTGCAAAAAAATGGCGAATCATTACAAGGTCGTACTATTAAAGTATCCCATGCTCGCGACAAAGCGAAGCAAGATGAGAATGCTTAATTTCTAATATTTTTGATCTATTTATTTTTTCAGTTACACTGCTTGTGAGTTTGGTTCAGTATAAATAGCAGGCAGTGAAAATGTCAGAAAATTCTAAGAAAGTAGCAATTTTTGTTACATGTTTGGTTGATTTGTTTCGTCCACAAGTTGCAATGGCATGTGTGAAATTACTGGAGCAATCTGGTTTTCAAGTAGATATCCCTAGTAACCAAGTGTGTTGTGGTCAACCTGCTTTTAATAGTGGTAACAAAAAATCGACAACAAAGATTGCAAAGAATGTAATAACGACTTTTTTAAATTACGATTATGTTGTGATCCCTTCAGGATCCTGTGCGGCAATGATCATTCGCCATTATGAAACTTTATTTAGTGATGAAGCTTGGCAGCGTAAAGCCAAAATTTTAGCCAAGAAAACGTTTGAACTCACCACATTTTTAACGTCAATTGCCAAAGTAAAATACGATAATATACCTGAAGTGACTTATCATGATGCGTGTAGTGGTTTACGCGAATTAAATATCAAACAACAACCACGACAATTGTTAAATGGTAAAGTGAAAGAGAGTGAAGATTGTGAACAATGTTGCGGATTTGGTGGCACTTTTTGTGTGAAGTATCCCGATATCTCAGCGCATATCGTCACGGAAAAAGTAAATCATCTTGCTGATACGCAATGTGAAATTGTAGCGTCGGGTGATTTAGGGTGTTTAATGAATATTGCTGGTCGTGCTTCTAAAATGGGAAAAAATTTACGCTGTTTCCATATTGCTGAAATCTTAGCAGGCATGGTGGATAAAGAGGCAATTAATGAGTGTTCTGCTCATGACTGAATTTAGGATGAATGAAAAAGCAGAACAAGCACTGAAAAATCAGCGATTACAAAAAGCATTAACCCATATTAATTCAGGCTTTGTCAAAAAGCGCAAAATTGCAATGAGTGAGATTTCCAATTTTGAAGCCTTGCGAGATGAAGCGGCTAAAATTAAAGATCATTGTCTCGATAATTTAGATCATTATCTCATCGAATTCGAATCTAATGTAAAAAAAAATGGTGGTAAGGTGCATTGGGCGAGTGATTGTAATGAGGCGTGCCAAATTGTTTTGCAATTACTAAAACAATATCAAGCTAAAAATATCATTAAATCTAAATCCATGATCACCGAAGAAATCCACTTAAATGATTTTTTAGAACAACATGATTTTAATGCCATCGAGTCAGACTTGGGTGAATATATTATCCAATTACGCAAAGAAAAACCCACACATATTGTTGCGCCGGCACTTCATCTAATTAAAGAACAAATTCGCGATGATTTTAAACACCATCATCTATCACTTGATCCGAATCGACAAATTGACGACATTAATCCTTTGGTGGATGAAGCGCGTGAGATTTTACGAGAAAAATACTTTAAAGCAGATGTGGGTATTACCGGTGCGAATTTTTTAATTGCTGATACGGGAACTTGTGTGACGGTGACGAATGAGGGCAATGCTGATTTAACTCAATTATTACCGAAAGTTCATCTGGTGATCACGAGCATTGAAAAAGTCGTTCCCCGTTTTAATGAAGCGGCAACTTTAATTCGGTTGTTGGGGCGTTCAGCAACAGGTCAAGCAATGACAGCTTATACGACTTTTTTTACTGGGAAAAAACGTATAGGAGATTGTGCGGGAGTTGAAAATTTTCATGTTATTTTATTGGATAATGGTCGCTCAACCATGTTAAAAAATAATATGAAAAAAATGTTACGTTGTATACGTTGTGGTGCGTGTATGAATCATTGTCCAGTATACGCAGCAGTTGGTGGGCATGCTTATGGTTGGGTTTACCCAGGGCCAATGGGAATCGTGTTAACGTCAAATTTAACAGATGGAAAAAAATATCACTCGATTACCCATGCTTCTACATTTTGTGGTAAATGTGAAACGGTTTGTCCCGTTAAAATTCCGCTGACGAGTTTAATGCGTAATTGTCGCGAAAAAGAATATAACCAACATTTAGATTCTACAAGGTCACGATTTTTTTTAACTGTGTGGGGATTTTTAGTGACTCATCCAAAATTGTATCGGATGTTGGTATTTATAGTACGAAAAATCATGAGACTATCCAGCAAGAATAAAACTTATTTAACGTATTTTCCATTGTTAAAAAACTGGACGAAATTTCGATTTATGACAGTGCCAAGTGCTTTTGGTTGTTTTAAAAAAAAGAGGTAAACAATATGACGGATAGCCGTGAAAAAATTTTACAAAAAATAAAGTCCGCTACATCAAAAGAATCTTATCTCACATTAACACAAGAATTTAAGTTAAATGAACATGAGTCAGTAGTTGAATATTTTGAACAACATGCGATAAACGCTGGTGCGAATATTTATCACGTAAATTATGCTGATGAAATTAAACCTCAAGTTATCACTATTTTGAATCAACTTAACGTTGAATGCCAAGTCTTAATGGGACAAAACGATTATATTACTGCGTTAGAGAATGTTTCACTGATCGAGAATTCTACAGTAGAGGATAATATTGTTGCGATTAACCAAGCTGAATTTGCAGTTGCTGAAACGGGGAGTTTAATTTATTCTTCTTCAGCGACTTTTAATGCGCTAGATAATTTTAGCAGTTTTTGTCACATCGCAATTATTAAAAAAGAAAATATTGTTATCAGTTTAGAACAGGCATGGTTATGTTATCCCAATAAACCAAGAACGCTCAATTTTATTACTGGACCATCTCGGACGGGTGATATAGAACAAAACATTGTGTTGGGAGCTCATGGTCCTAAGCAATTATATATCATTGTTATTTGAGTGTTATTAATCACGTCAGCAGAAAACTTCGTAAAATTTACTCATCAAAAATAGCCATTTTTTTGCATAGACATTTGTCTAAATAATCTTATCTTTATACATAAGCAAAATAAATTTGAAAAAAAATGGGAGTAAGGTTATGCCTCAGTTTGACTTAAAAGAATATTTTACTAAAAATATGATAAAAAAAGATTTTGCAAAATTTGATTTTAAACAATTCGAAACTAAAAACCGATTATCAATGTTGTTTAGAGCTGTTTTTTACGATGCTTATGGCTTAAATACGAAGTTTGATCACGATCTTAAAATGAAATTTCATAGTTTTATATTAGATGATTTACCCAATACGGGAGAGGACTCTAGTCGTCCTAGATATGTTGATATTGCTGAATTAAGATTATTTAATATTTTTAATTTTACTTTTTTAGTTGGGAATTTAATATCTAAAATTTTGTTAAACACCGTGGTTTATCATGATGTATTATATCCTGCTTACAAGGCAATGAAAGCTAAAATAGAAGAGAATAAATTATGGCTTATTCCATTGGCAATACCATTATTGATCGATGCTTCTTTAATTTTGTTAACTAGAGCTTCGCAACTAGCGCTAAAATGTTTAGTCATTATTCCGTCTTTTTTATTAAGTAAAGCGATAACAGGTTTTAATGAACATGTTATCAAGCCAATATCTGAATTTATTAAAACAGGTGTGAAAAAAATTAAGGATAAAATTGTCGAGATCTTTTTCAAAGAAAAAACGGATGTGGATAAAGTAAAAGATAAAGATTCCAAAGCAGAAAAGTCCATTATCTCAACCTTATTTTCGACGATAAGCCGATTAAACTTATTTTCATTTATGTTTAATCCAACTTTAACGGTAGCGAAAACTCCCAGCTATAACGTTCTGAAAAAAAATATCAATTTTGATCAAAGCACATTATTGATAGATGACTCGAGTTCATCGATAACTCAGAATATCGAGGATTTAAATTGTGACAGCGAATTCATTCCTCAACATATTCCATCTTTGAAAAATGACAAGTTACAAGCAGATGAAATCGATATGATGCAAAAGAAAGAAGGGGTGATTTTATCTGAGGATATGCCGATAAAACTGACCAGATAATAAAAATATTTATACAGAATTAAGGCGCTCGTATCGTTAAAGAGAAATATAACATGTACTCTTTAATGATACGGGCGGTTGATTTTACTAAATAACAATTTCATCTTATTAGTTAATAGCTATCGATTCTATTAAAGTAATGCAGTGGAATTTCTCCTGATTATTAATATCATCAAGTGTTTAATACCCGATATTCTACGGTAACGTTTCAGCAAAAATTAATCTAAAATTTAACACGTTAAAGTAGTTAACATTTTTTGCTTATAAAAATCAATGCTTTGGACATTATTGATTTATACCATGGACTATACTTAATGAATAAGAATATTTAACATTTTAAGTGTAATAGAGTGCTCAGTTATCAAGATTATAATAGCGATCATGATCTACATAAAATCATTGATTTAGAAAATTGGATCATGGCAAGTGATTTTGCCGATGAAGGCATGCGAGTTGTTTTTGCCTTTGGAACTTGTGTCGCTTTTTTTAAACAATTTCGAGATTCCACTAGAGTTACTGGTTTATATCATATTGTTGGCCCTTTTTGGAATTTTTGGGATATGTTACTGGGGGTTGCCGTTACTCAAGTAGAAGATGAGAAAAACCGTCTTGGTTTAAATTTAGATGATACAAAAAATTGGAATCGTGCGAGTTGGTTTGTCAATGGTGGCATTTTAGGTGGCTCAACGATTATTTCATTACTATCAAAGCATGTTCATGTTTTAGCGGGAACCTTAGGGGGGGCTGCAGGCGCATTTGGTTTTGCCGCAGCTATGTGGTATTCGCAAATTAAAAGTTGTGTGGATTTACATAGTGCCATGTCTCGACGAGATCCGTTAGTGATGATTAATGAATTGATTATGCAAGCTGAAAATGCTCAGCAAAAGATTGAAGAATTAGAAGAGTCAAAAGGTAAGTTATTCTCACAATTAAAAACAATTGATAGAGAAATTGATAATCTGAAAAAATTAAATAAAGAAATCGCAGATTTAAAAAACAAAGGAGAAATAGACAAAGACCAAAGGGATAAACTTGAAAAGTTATTAGCACTTCGTAAGCAAATATATTTGCTTGAATCCGATATTAAACAATGTGAAGAAATGTTAAACCAAAGTCGTCGAAAAGCGTTAGCTTTATATCGGGTTAGAAATCTAGATGATAACGCTCTTGAAAATTTAGGTTATAACAGTAAACAAATTAAGCAGTTTCAGGCTTTAAAAACAGATGAGAGTTTAAATGGGAGATTATCTCAATTAAATTTTGAACATATTGATGACAATTCATCTCTTGAGGATTTATGAATCGTATTTAATTTAAATGCAGAAAATGAAGTAGAAATTTTCGAAAAAAAACTTGATGTCTTAGAATGGTCTTTTGCGGCTGTGGGGATGACTCTCATCGCTTGTGGTGTTTTTTTTCCACCTTTAATTATACCGGGGCTTATTTTATCGGCTATCTCTGGGGCCATCAAATTATCACGATTTTTAGCGCCTCATATTCTTGATTTTTATCACGATGTTAATACAAAAAGAAAAATTATTGCAGAAAATAAATTTAATGATATTTTAGAGCATGATGATAAAGGTCTTACGCATATGCTCAATAAATATAATCTAAACAATGTTGAAAAAGCCAGGTGGATGAAAGCCTATCAATATAGTCAAAACAGATTAGAGACACAGTATGAAGCGATTAATATCCCAGAACAATTTTTCAGAGAGTTGTCTCACTTAAGCAAAAGTAAACGAAATACATTATTAGATGCAGCAGAAAATAAAATGGTTGATGACGAAATTCTGGAAAGATTAAAAAAGCATGCTGGAGATAAAGCAGAAGATCATGTCCATTTAATTACACCAGTGATGACTGATACTGAGCGGAAAGCTAAAGTACGTGAATATTTACATAGCGCAGAAATTTCAGAACCTAAAGCTAAACGCAAAGATGGCGCACGAACACGAAGCGTTATGCTTAGACAAAATCGTTCTTAACTCATTGTGACAAAACCATACAAAAAATAAATAAAATAAAAAGCAACCCAGATTAATTTTAATTTTCCCCTAAGAAAAAGCTACTTATTTCTACTGAAACACAATTTGACGATTGATATAATGAAAGTGAATAACAAATAAGATAAAAGGGCATGACATGGGAAGTGGTCAATTAGTCTCTTTTAGAATTATGGAAGATAGCAGCGCGATACACTCAGTATTCGCTAAACATTATCGTCAAGTTCGAGAAATCTTGCATCAATTAGTTGATGCGCTTAGTGAACTCTACGATGAAAAATCCTTTCAAACGGTGCAAACCACAGTTGAATTCTTAGAAATTGATATTGAACGACTGGCAAATAATTTACTATTTGATGACGAACATAGCACGAATCCCGTTTATCATCTTGATGAAATTGATTCAGAACGGGGCGGGCATCAATTAGTCAATGCTGATTTAAGACCAAGTTCTTTATTAGCTTCAATCATTAATCATATGGAATTCTTAATAAATAGAATTGGGTTTTTAAAATTATTTTTTTCAGAAATAAGACAAGCAAAATTAATGGTGAGTTTATGTGTTGTTCATTTGAGAAAAATCCAAACAACACAACATGATTTAGTGTTAAAGCAAATCTCAGAATCATCGGTTAGAAGATTGTCTACCACAACAATCAAAATGCGAGAAAGTTTAGCTATTGCACCTTCTGATTGTATTCAGCCATTACTTCATGAAGATAGAACGTTTGAAAATATCTTTAGATTATTAGAAGAAATGTTGGAATTAATTGCTGATAAACCGAGGACTAAATCCGAAGCAAATAGTCGCTTACAAGGATTAAATCAAAAACAAGAAAGTTTACATAAAGCTTTACTCGATGCGCTTGCTTGTTATATTGATGAAGAGGATGATTTTCAATGTCAGCTGTTAGCTCAGTTACAACAATCCTTTACTGCAATAGAAGTCTCATTATTGAGATATTATGATAGTGCTGAAATCTGCAATGATTTACCTAAAATATTACAATTTATTAAACGACATGCTAAGAAAGTAAAAATGGTTTCGGCATTATTGATGGTGATTTCTATTTTTACGATGCCTGCGTTAACGCCTATTTTTGGCGCGATTGCTATGGCAATGGATTGTACCGAACTCAATGAAGTTTATGAGCGTTGTCGAAATATTTCGTTAACAGGTAAAATACTCCGTCATGATGTAAAAGATATGTTGTTTACTGTCGCTAAAATTGGGGCAATGGTTGGTGGCTATGAACTTTATATTGAATTAGGTCCTTATGTGCAAGGGATAATTGATAAGAGTTTAAATTGCAGTAGCTTCGCATTAGATACAGCTGAATTACTAATATTATTAGATGTGAGTCGGAGAGAACATCAATTACAAGATGATTTTGTAGAAGAAACTTCGTCGCGTACTATTGAAGGTATAAAATATAGCGCATTATCTAGACTCGATCCTGAAGATTTTCCTGGTTTTGATCACACACCACCTTGGTATAAAACTACTTGTAAATTGGAAGAAATAGGTATCGATGATGAAGTTCATTCTGACTGTCGATACACGCAACTACCCGGCGCATAATCCAACGTGGTAAAATTTTTATTTTCCTTGTATAGTGCGACTATAAATAAATTTTCACGCGGAGTAACAAATGGCTGTGGATATTCAAGGCAAAAAAGTATTTATCACAGGTGCGTCAGCAGGTATTGGAGAAGCTTGTGCTAAAGTTTTTGCTAAAGCCGGATGTCATGTTATTTTAAGTGCGAGAAGAGAAGAAAAACTCGTTAGTTTAGTCGAGAGTTTAAGCCAAGAATACAATACAAAAGTAGATTATTGCACATTAGATGTGAGCAATAAAAAAATGGTCACTGAAAAACTCCAACATTTTTCCGATATTGATATTCTAATAAATAATGCAGGTTTAGCCCTAGGTCTAGACACGATTGGTGATGCCAATATGGATGATTGGGATAAAATGATAGATACCAACATTAAAGGTCTCGCTTATGTCACTCAGCAAGTTATTCCGAAAATGAAAAAACGCAATCATGGCGATATCGTTAATGTGAGTTCAATTTCTGGGCATCGTGTTTATGCGGGTGGTAGTGTGTATTGTGCAACGAAACATGCTGTTGATGCGTTTACACGTGCGTTAAAAATTGAATGTCATGGTCAAAATATCCGAATTCTAACTATCGAACCAGGTATGGTTGAAACGGAATTTTCTATTGTTCGATTTGCCCAAGATAAAAATCGCGCGGATAAAGTTTATGAAAAAGTTAAAGCATTATCAGGTGAAGATGTGGCAGATACTATTTTATTTGCTGTGACGCGTCCAAGACATGTTGCAATTAACAGATTGTTGGTGATGCCAAATGATCAGATTGGTATGGATTGAATTTATATATCACAATTAAATGTAATTTTTAGAAATACTTTATTACAGTAAAATAAGTTACAAAAAAACAGTAAAATATTTTCACACTCAGTTTATTCATAAATTCTCTAGTTAGGAATTTCAATTATTTTTAGTCATTACCAACACCGCATGCTCACCTATCGAAAGCGAGTTAAAAATTATTTTTAAAACATTCACCATTTTTTATTATTAACTCGATAGGTTCGCCTTGTTGATTAAATAAATTGACATCCTTAAGTGGGTTTTTATTAAAGACAATGAGATCAGCGAACGCATTTTCTTTAATGACGCCGAGTTTATCTGTCATGTTTAACAACTCGGCATTGATTAACGTTGCCGATTGAATCATTTCGAATGGTGAAAATATTTCAGAACGAATGATAAATTCTGAGC
>CAYGUK010000071.1:0-20719 GCA_964352985.1 uncultured Legionellales bacterium | reverse complement strand
TACTTTTGCAGGTTTAGTTTTCTTTTTCTAGTATGGGGTTTTTAAGTCGCTTACATATTTTCCTCAACGACGGGATGTCATGAACATGAAAAAAATTTTGATTATAAGTAACCGACGTATCTGAGACATAATCGAGATAGTTTTCAATTTCACCTGGCCAAGGTATTTGTTTATCTTGCCTGTCTTCATAGATAGAAACAAAATCTTCTAAATAATAAATATAAATTGAAGTCGTGTTAAGGAAAAATTTTCCACCGGGTTTAAGACTATTAAAAATCTTTTTTAATCCAAGTAGCAATTCTTTACCACGTAAAAAATGTAAAAACTGTGAACTATGGATGGCTGAAAAAAAATTATCAGCGTATTGATATTGCTGGGGAAAGCATAATTTAACGGTGACTAATCGATATAGTGTTGATAAGTTGGAGACTTCTGTTAATTTCAGTAAATGTTCAGCGGAGCTATCAATCGCATAAACATTACAATTTGTTTGTTCTAAAATAATATTCGAGACAAAACCATAACCACAACCTAAGTCACAAACAGTTGCATTGAGTGTAATGCAATAATCAATAAAATCTTGATTAATACCATTTAAAAATTGATAATTCATTCCCATTTTATTTTTTGATGGGATGATATTTTTCCGGTTTTCATACTTCAACTTTTTATTCCATTTGCTCTGAAATCATCATATAGCATATTATAAAGTTTGTTTTATCAAGGGTAAATAAAAGTCCTCATAAGTATCGTTGTGAAAAGTTAAGATATTTCATAATTGTATTTGGTCAACTTTCAAGTCGACATAATGTTACTAGTAAACTGTTTAAGGCTATATGATAAGAAGTGTTGACAAGGCTTCTCGACTATTACGCATTTCAAGAGCCCTGATTATTATTGATAATTCTATCATGGTGATAACCTAGATAGCGTTTATTTAAATCCCCTTTTATGATAATCTTTGCTAAACTTTACTAAGGTGATCGACAAACTTTAGATGGTGAAATTATTAAATTTTCTTGCGTATTATTTCCAGGCGGTAGTTGTGTTGTACTAGTGAAAAATCGATTTCTATCTTCCTTTCTAGATACCTGTATTATTTCTTCTTCTTTAATATCCGATATAGCTTTTTGAATAACTTGATTGAACATGGCGATAAAATCATGATTATCAGAAAGAATCGTTTCCTCGTTTACATCAAGAAGCATAAATACAGTATTAATAACGTTGAGTAATCTGTTTAAATACTTAGTTTCTCGATCTAGCATTAAATATTCAGAATCATCTTTGCTGCTAGCTGGAGGAAACTCAGAAGGTTGAACATGTTCCTGAAATGCTTCTTCAGGTCCAATTTCAATTCCGCTGGGGGATTGTTAATACTGTTATTATTATTTTCCATCGTCTATCTTTTAACCTAGTTATTTTGTTAATGTTATAAATTTCAACACCATAACGGAATTGCGGTCTTTGCAGAATGACAATAAATGAAAATCAATATTTCAGTTTATAATAAAATTGGAGATAATTATTAATAATTAGAATTGATCATGATAAGCAATTAAGTAAAAAGAAAGGATTAAAACCGCAATACTTAAATAAATGCAAGCTAACGGCAATAAACTCTGATCAATAATTTTAGCAAAAAAGATACCCGCAATGGCAGCAACCAGTACTTTGAGAGAACCTTGTAAGGCGCTGACTAATCCTATATTTTCTGTAAAGCGCTTAATACCATTTCCCGTAAAAAGAGGGTTAATCAATCCCAATGAAAAATACAAACATAAACTGGGAATTAAAATAACATAAACATTTATAACATGTAAAAGCGCGGCAACTAGCATACTGATTCCGCCAATAAAATATAAACTAATCCCGAACACCATAATGATGTGTTGATTAATTTTATGAAGAAGAAAATTCATGGTAAAAGTGCCAGAAAATATGCAAATAATAGGAATAATCATCAATGTTCCATTCATAGCTGGTGTTAAGTGCAAATTTACTTGGTACAAAAAAGGCGTCAATGTAAAATAAGCGATAGATGCCGAGAAAATTAAACCAATTATTAAAGCATGTCCCATGAAAAAACGATGACGTAACAAGTTAAAATAATTAATCAATATTGTTTTCACATTTAAAGCATGTTTTTTTTCAATTGTTTCAGGTAGTGCTATTAACGCAAAAGTGATTATTAATAAAGAAGCTAAAACAATAAACCAAAAATTAAATCGCCAACCAAAATATTGCTGTATGAAACCACCAATAACGGGACCACTATTCGTACCTAATGTCGCCATTAATATTACCAGTGATAAAGAACGCGTATAAGCATGACCAACATGTGTATCTTTAATAATTGCCCGTGTTACTGTGCTGCCACTTCCGGCACCTAATCCTGCAATAATGTGTCCAACAACAAATATCCACCCAGCCCATGAGAGCGCGGTGATCACATTTCCGAATAAGACTATAGTTAATGCAAAAATGATGACGGGCTTTCTACCCAAATAATCCGCAATTGGACCATAAAATAATTGTGAAATGCCATAACCAAAAAGATAACCGGTAATAGCAATTTTAACCATTTCTCTTGAAGTGTTGAGTGCGTGAGTAATTATAGGTAAAGAGGGCGAGAATATTGTCATCGAAAATAAGCCGATAAAAATAAATAGACAACATATTAATGTTATTTTTTTATCAATCTCCATGAAGGCAAATTTTCAGATAGAGAGGAATATTTACTTTTACGATATCATTAAGATTTTTAATGTGTTGTTCGAACTTTGGTTTTAACCAGGTTTCAACAGGGTTTTCATTATTCTCACGAATATATTTTTGTGTAGAAGACCAAGTTGAAAAATAATTCAATAATTCCAAATAAGACCAATCTAGCAGAATCGCATATTCTTTGCTCTCTACAAAGTTAAATGGAAAATCAATTTCATTATATTTGCTTTCAACATAACGTCTTTCAGGAGCCCAGTATTGACCGACGATATTATGATAATACTCAGTAATAATATCGTTAATTGAATTATTTTCTGTCGTTAGTAAAACATATGTCCAAGCACAGAAAACTCCCGGGTTTTTCAATACCCGTTTTACTTCTTTAAAAAAGTTTTCGAAATTAAACCAATGAAGCGCTTGGGCAACAGTGACTAAATCAACTGAGTGATCAGCTAAGGGGACATTTTCTGCAGGTGCAACTTTATATTCAATGTTATCTAAGTGATCGGCATTTGAAATTTGTTGTTCACTCGCATCAGTTGCAATAACGTATTTAAAATATTTGGCTAAATCTTTTGCTGCTTGACCATTACCTGTTGCACAATCCCAAACGGTATCATGATGTTTGACTAGCTTAATGATATCTTCGAATAAAGCCTGGGGGTAATGTGGGCGACCACTTTTATAGGTGTTTGCATGCCCTGAAAAATGATCTTTAAATGTCATCTCATCACCTCAATCATTTTGTGTTTGCTAATTAGATGAGAGATTATATAATTTTTCACTTAATAATAATAGAGGAATTCTCTTTTTTCCAAGGCGCATATTTTTTCATAATTGTCTGAAAATTATTGGTGTTCGTAAAATAATTCAACCAATTAATTAGGGCCGTGTAAGGTGATTGTTTAAACCAAGTTTCATCAACTTTTGAAAATTGTCGAATAAATGGAAATATTGCAATATCTGCTAATTTGATATTATTATCAATTAAAAATGACTGGCATTCTAATCTTTTATTTAAATTTTCAATAAACGATAAGCAACGTTGGCGATATGCCATTTGAGAAAACTGAGGATCCCGTTGTGGATATTTATAATTATCAAGTAATGCCTTAAAGTGAATATCGTTGATTTGAATTAACTCATCTATGATGCTGCGATTGTTGCTAGGATAATAGTTTTCAGGATCCGATAGCTTTAACGACCATTTCATGATGTCTAAACTTTCATCTAATACATTACCATTTTGTAATTGCATAACAGGAACAGTTGCTTTAGGTGAAATTAATAATAGTTCTTCAGGTTTATTACTTAATTTAATTTCACGATGTTCATATTGAATATTACTATAATGTAAAATCATGCGAGCACGAATGGCATAAGGACATCGCCTAAATGAATATAAAATGGGATGAGTAAGTGGCATAACTTAATTTAAACGATGGAAGTTTAATACAGTCGGTTTGATATTTTCTCCCCAGCCAGTCCAATAATTTTTTAACACAAGTTTATTTTTTGTTTGCGATATAATTTGATAAATATCAACGATAGGCGGGCAACTTTTTTGATTGTTAGAAAGATTTCGGGTATAAAAAATTTTATCTGATATCCATGTAATATTTAATTTATCAGGACTTTGACATTGCATTTCATTATACCAAAGCGTCGAATGCGCATTAAATTCAAAACCGGCACATTTAGAGTCATCTAAGATAAAACGACCTGTTAAGGCAAAAGTAAAATTAATCATAAATAATGTAATCAAAAGTAAAATTAAACGCATGATTATCGCTCCATTAATTTAAATAATAATATCATTATTTAACGTCATTGAATAGATAGTTTATTACATTGCTGTGCCCGATCATTTTTAGGCATTATGTAATAATGATGAATGAAGTTGGTAAATGTCCAGTTTGATTATTGTTCCACTTCGATAATATTTGAATACTCTAATGCAAATCGTATCCCATAGAGTTTATTCGCTATTTACTGATAAACTTTATTACTCTCATATTCATTATATTCGTCAACAAAAACAAACTTTTTTTGTTGTAACTGTTGGCGTTGTCTGTCGGAGAAATTAAAAGCGTTTAATTTATTTATACTAGCAGTTTGAAATTTTGGTGAGATAAGTAATTTTAATTTATCATTCAATTTTAATGGTAGTATATTTTTTCATAATATATAGCAACTCTGCTAATGTTCCCTTCGGTAGTAAAACAATATTTTGATAATCATTTTGATTGTTTGTATAATTAATAAATAAAATTATATGTGAAATTTAAAGTGTGATTGTTATATCCTAAAAATATTAGGTGTAGTAAATGAAAGCCTCCAAAGCCTCCAAAGCCTCCAAAGCCTCCAAAGCCTCGATGATCATTCCAATTTACATTGTAATTTTACTTTCGAAAATGAAAAATAAACAATTAGGGTTAAAATTAAAGTAATAAGAGAACATGTTGCAATAATTTTAATCGAAAGATGACTGATGCTACTAATAATAAGTGTAAAGCAAGCCGCAGTAGTCATTTGCATAAGTGATACAATCGTCATGCGTTGTCCCATGGGTTCATCGCTTTCACTGATGGCAAGTCGAATTAAAACTGGTGTTGAAAAACCACTGCCAAAAGTAATAACCATCAACGTGACAATTAAAATTAATAAAGCATGAGGAAATAATAAAATTAATAGAAATTGAATAAGCGCGCCAATAAAACTAATGGCTATACCTAATCGAGTTAAAACAGTGATATTTTTTTCAGTGATTTTATTAGTAATAAATTTACTCCCAATAATATAGGATAAAAAGATCAAACATTGAAAAAGGCCAAAATAAAAAGTATTTAAATGATATTTATCAACAATAATAATTGGACCGGCTAACATCCATGCCATCATTGGACCAATGACAAAACAAAAAGTCAGCATATAACGAATAAATCCACGATTCATCAGTATACGATAATAACTTTTTGTAATGGATTTAATATTTATACGATTATGAACATTAAGATTCGTTTCAGGCATAAATCGTTTCAATAATAAAATCGCAAGTAAAGCCCATACTGCTAATAGAATGAATATGAAGCGCCAATCGACAAATATAATAATTGCACTTCCTAGCAAAGGACCAAACGCGGGTGCGATAATTTTAACACTATTCATTGTGGCAATAATTTTAATGGCTTTCGTATTATTAAAACTTTCGTTAATCGCCGCATAACCTGCAATTATCATAGTTGGCACGGCCATGCCCTGTAAAAATCGCGCTAATAATAGCAATGAATAGGTGGGAGCAAACGCACAAATAATTGATGAAACAACAAAAATTAATCCTCCAATTAATAGAATAGGGCGGCGTCCATAACGATCACACAAAGGCCCAATAACTAATTGCAAACTCATCGCACCGATAAACCAAGAAGTTAAGGTGAGTTCTGCCAAATGACTTGAAATTAAGTATTGTTTAGCAATGGTTGGAATAGCCGGTAAGTAGGCATCATTAGATAAATACATCGATATTTCATATAGAACGAGTAAAAAAGGAAAATATACTATTTTTTTATCTTGTAACATGTTGTTTCACCTATGTTATAAAGTACGGTTTTAAAATAAACCTTGCTTGAAAAAACTAAACACGATATAATTATTATATAGCAAGTCATTTTTTCATTTCCTCCAAGCAAAATCTCCCAATATTATCATATAACCTACTGTTTGTCTTGTGTTTTTTTACTTAGAATTCAAGCCTAATTAATTATTATCGTTTTGATTTAGTCTATAATTAAATAATCAAAATAATAATTAATAGGTTGATAATTTGGCATCACAGATAGAGAACCCAAGTGGTTCGAGAGATCAATTTTTAAGCGTACTATCTTGGCGAGATAGTGCGGATCATAATAAACGCAAATGTTATCGATTGTTACATCTGGGGCTTTATGCGCAATTTGTAACAAATGATCTAGAGTTAGCTCGTGATTATTATCGTCAAGCTAGACATCATGAAGAAATTGCGATCATTCCTTTTCTACTTGGATTAACTTATCAAGATCAGGTAAGTGATGATTCGCAATCCGATCAAAAACAAGCACAAGAATGTTTTAACCAAGCTGAAGTCTTGGGATTAATCCCAGAGCAGGGTCATGAAATACAAGAAATCTTGCGAAGACGGGTACAAGGCAGAGATGATGTTGTTTTAAGTATACAAAAAACTCAGGTTCAACAATTAAGTCAACCTTATATACTTCCAGGAATTCTCGACTATCTTACAAGAACCGTCACTGACATACCAGAACATCCCATCGCAAATTTATTGTTAGGACAATATTATTTAGAAGGGATGGGCGTAAAAAAAAATATAGAACACGCGTTACATTATTTTGAAAAAGCACTAAGTGAAGGTGTTGGTGACGCAGCTTACTATATTGCAAAGATAAAATTAGAACAAATGAAATCATCGAAAATCAGAAATAATATCATTCGACTAAGAGCTGAAGCACTTAAACTTCTAGAAACACATAAAGAAAAATCATCATTAGCAAATATTTTATTTCTTTTTTTTACTAAAGATTTTGAAATGTTAGAAGCACTGGCTCAATCTTACCGATTGCAAAATAACCCACTTGCGATTAATGCCTATTATTATTTAGCGCTTTTAGCAAATTTACAAAATTTAGATAAGCGTTTTATTTCAAAATGTGCGCTTTATTGTCAAGCTGCGATTTCTTCTGCAGATCCAAAAACATTAATCACTGCAGATGCAATAGAGGCGATTCGTTTTGTCGCATGTGTAACAGCCTCTAAAGATCCCGAAAATCAACACTCAATGTTACGTGCTAATACAATTCGCTTTCCTAATGTCACAATTGAAATGTGGATTTTATTAGCAGAGCACGGCGATGAAAATGCGTTATTGCAACTTGCTGAAAAAGCAGTAATTAGAGACGATTTTATTCCGGCTACACTTTATGGTAAAGCCTTGCCTGATCCCATAATAGCGTGTCAACTCTATATAAGATTACTAGAAAATGATCATTGTTCTGAAATGGCCTTGCGTAAAGCAGAAGAATTTTTTTCAGTAAGACCTGTATTAAGCACTGAGATGGCAAATAGAAGTTATGATTACTTTTTAGAAATATATCAATTACGACGTGCTTTATTACTTTTAAGATCATTAGCAATTGAAGAGGCTGAACAACGTGAAGTATTAGTGACTCAAATTGCCACTGCTCATCATAAATTATCAACTTTTTATCAGCAAAATCGATCGAGTATGTGTTATTTATGTTTGATCGGAAATTTAGATACACCTATCCATCAATTTAATGAAGCCTATGTAAGTGAAGGTGGTGAAGCATTATTATTAGCGAAATTATCAACTGCCGCCCCACGAAGTTTTACATCAACAACCTCTTTTCAAGTTTTTTGTAAGTTATTAAGCGAAGATAGAAGTGATAGTCAGGAAACAGTAAGATTACGTTATGAATTCGCATATTATTTTATTCGTTCGAGTAAAGCGATGAGTGCTTTACGTATTCTTCATTTATTTGATGACCCCATTAAACTTACGTCAGAGCAAAGATATGAATTAGCTTGTTTTTATATGGCAAGCGCTATTGATTTAAGTCGGAAGAAAAACCAGGGAATTTATAGACCAGTTGAAATAGCTGAAACAGATATCGAAGATGATTCAACAATCATGGACACCCCAGTCACCGTGCCATATTTAATGCAATATGCGTTAAGATATTTTACGTTTGGTTTAAATGTTAATGAATTGACTGAAACTATGCTTTTTCATTTCAAAAGATTAGGCATGCAAACTGAACAATTAGATTTTGAATTAAAAAGCTTATCTGAATATCATGTTGAAGTCATGCAATGCAGAGAGGTCATTGAAACAGAAGCACCAAGAATTGTTTTAAGTTACATGACTGAAGAATTATTTAGATTACCCATGTTACAACAATTTGCGATGTTAAATGATGTCGATATTTTAGCGGCCACTTATTGCTTTTATCCTAATGAAATTATGTTGGCTGCTATTTTGGCCTCAGCGTTTTTGAGAAAGGAATTATTTAATCAATTAAAACAAGTTGATCATTTTGAGAAAATATTAACGGTAGCGCAATTTAAAGACATGTTACATTGGTGTGAAGGAATTGATTTATCAATGTTAGCATGCAAAGAACTGATTCGTGCAAAAGTTACAATTCCTGAAATGAGAGAAAGTGCGCCTGTTGTTCATGCGATTTTGAGTCAAAATGCTCTATACAGTCTGCCATCAAATTTATATTGTGCAAGACTAACGTTATTGTCTTATCGTCAGGGTGATTTACAAACTGCCTTTCAATATGCCAAAAATTTAGTGCTAACACGTTTGCCTGAAGAGCAATGTTATAAACTCGCTTTTTTTTATTTTGATTGTTATGGATTATCATTAGCGCAGTTAGCTCCTATGTTAGGAATTGACGTGTTAGCATCCTGGGGTGATGCTGAAAAAAATGCGTGTCTATTACAATGTCGAAATATAATAAAAGAACGATGTCAAATTTGTTTGGCAAAAGCAAGAGACGAAGATGAATCCGATAATGATAGGGAATTTTTGGCTATGGATCATTTTTTTAAAGGCAAAGATTGTGTTATTCAATGTCAGGGAGTAGGACCTTCAGAAGAAAGTGTCGTAGCGTTAAATCCATTTTATCTGAATCCTGAAGATTGCTTTCAATTAAGCTTGTATTGTGTCTCTGCAGGAAGCGTTGAATTTGCTCGTGGACCAGAACTCGCTGCAAAATTTTTACATGTTATACAGCTAGAACAATTAAACATAGAGAAACTTCAAATACTATATCAAGAATCTCCCGAGTTAGTTTTATGGTATCTTTGTCGACAATTAGATGAAGCTTGGTTTAGTGCTTATCAAAAAGAGCATGATGGTTGTTCAGCAATGTCCGCGATTGTTGCTTACCGTCAAGAAAATATTGCCGAGGTTGATTTATTTAATGTGAGTGAAGCTTCACCCCATCGCGCGAGATATTATTTATCGCAATTAATTTATCAACATAGACAAGATTTCATGTTGAGTAACCATCAAGTTGAATTTTTATTTTCTGAAATAAATGCTTATCAATTACAAGCCGTGGCATTCATTCGGGCTGCGGGTGAGGAAAACCAACCCAATTTATTGGAGCGTGCGGTAACTCGATTTCAGAATGTTATTCGACTCTTAGATAGAGATTTTAGGCAGAAAATTAATCCTCCACAACTAGCAATACTAGTGAAATTTTTCCATCAAATTGGGCAGAATGATGATATGTTGGCTTTGTTATTACCTGATACGCAAGTAGGGCAGCGAAAAGTGGTTTTTGAGCATTCTTATTTAGCACCTTTTTCTAGCTTATTGATTTCAAAGCTATCTCAATCTGAAGAACCACAAAATCACCAAGCCCGATTATCACAATTATTAGGAAGTGAAGAAATAGCCCGGGATATAATGGATATGCTTTATTCACATAGACTAGCACAAGGTCCTCGAAAGAGATGAATTGTCAAATAGCCTTAAGTATTTAGTTATAGAATATCAAACTATCTAAACTAAACTGTTTTATATTTTGAGATATACCATGCGTGAAACTGGTGGAAAATCCACATCGACGACTAGCAGACTAATACAAGAATTGGCTGCTCATTATGATATGGTGAAAACTGTAGCGGAAGCAACTGTCAACTTCGATCCTAAATTAGCCGCTCATCAACATTTAATAGATCTCAGACATGCTAGAAGTCAGCCAACAACTTCTATACGTGTTTCAACTGATGAAGCAGTAGTAGCTAAGGCTTATCTTTCAAAGCCATTTTAAATCTAAAATTGCTTGCACTCTTTCCTAAAATTGATAGTATTTGATTTCATCAAACTATTGTAATTTCAATATATTGCAAATGGGTTGTTAGCTCAGTTGGTAGAGCAGCGGACTCTTAATCCGTCGGTCCAGGGTTCGAATCCCTGACAGCCCAAAATTTTTTATTTTGTTCGCTATTTATTTCAAATATTAGGTGTTCGTTAATATCAGTGACGCTCAAATAAAATTGATATTTATAGCCACAAAGAAGGCACGCAGACATTTTGATTATTTAGTGATGGTTTGTTAACACTGTCTAACCCGCACGGAACCTCATGTTTCGAGTTCCCTTTGTTTGTGCAATCACTCCATTAGTCTGTCTTTCATTGCTTTTATCTTGACGCTTTTGTTGTTTTTGTGTTTTCCACATTTTTTGCTTTTCTGCCAAATCACGTTTCTTTTTTGCTTGTCGTTCTAAATCATCAAGTTGACTATCACCAATATAAGGCACACCATTTAAACAACTCGCATCATCAGGATAGCGAATTGTAACATCACTATTGGCGAGTCGTTCAAAAGCACCACCAAATTGAAAAACTTTAACATGTTGTGCGAGCGGTGTGTTACACATTGAACGTACGGCTTCATTGATTAGTGGCCCACGCACAATTTTAGTAATCATTTCGCCATCTTCTTCGACACGCATTGCCACATGAGTTGTGATGGGATATTGTTTTGCTTCCTCTAATGAATCAACAAAAACAATATCTCGAAGTATGACAATATCATCTCCTAACTGAAATATAAATGTAGTATGAGTTGTTTGTTGTTCTGCTTTAGCAGGGGCTATGGTTTCGGTCATAAGTGTAACTAGTAATAATACATTAATTAGATTTACGCTCGTAGGAGGAATTGTATATTTTTTTGGAGAAGGCATATTTTACTCTCATTAATGTTTTAAAAGAATTATTTTAAGGATTATTTAAACTAAAGGTATCCAATAAAAATATAAAATAAATTATTAGCTAATTTCAGGTCTATTTATTAATTGGTATTAAATTATTAACCTTAATCTAGGTACTTTATAGAATATAAATTTCGATAATGGCATTAAATACAAAATGTTTAAAAGTTTAGCCTATCTTAGCTTGGTCGGTTGTTAATTGTGTTAATATTGTTTGAGTGTGTTTTACTGCAAAAAAATGTTAAATGGGGTTTTGTATTTATCAATATTTAATAATAGATTCTAAAATATACGGTATTCGTTATTTACGCTTTTTTCTTGCCTAAAACCATTGATCTAATTTCATCTAAACTTAAACTCGAAATGCTTTCGCGAGTAATATTAAACATCCTACAGAATTCTGCTAATACGTCATCAAGTAAACGACGAATTTCAGTTTCTTTTTTAACTTGTTTTTGATTTTCATCCTTAAGGCGTGCAATTTCAACTTCTAATTCTGTAACAATTTCGGGGCTCACTGATTGAGGTTGGGGTTCTTCTTGGACATCTGCATCTTGCGTATCTTTCATGAGTTGATCAATGTCATCTATATCAAGATCAGCATCATCATTATTGACTTCATCTACTGCGTTTTCTGATTGTTCTTGTTCATTAGGTTCTTCCATCACTTGCAATTCCGATTGAATAGTGAGGATTTTATTTATCATTTCTTTGACTTGTTTTTGCATGATTGTATCAAGTGTAGCTAACTTACTATAATCATTTTTCATTAATATATCGATTAAATCAACATAATAGCATTTTTCATTGTTTGCATATAAACCTAGTACTTCTTCGGTTTTTTCATCAGGAAATGCAAGCGTTTCAATCGATTTTTTTATTTCGTTTAAGTTCTCTTCTTCCTTTTCTTTTTTCTTGGATAAAAATGTTTTTAAAGCAAGCGTATGTGCTTTTACTTTTTTAGAAGATTTAATAAACATAAGCAAGCAAAGCACCAGAAAAACAACAGCAATGCCGCTTAAACCAGGGATAATAAATTGTTCGATACTCATTTATAATATATCCTTTAAACTCTCTGTGATATTATTGCGTTTTTTCTTGATTAATATCACTGTTAACAATAATAAAACAAATAAAATTATTACAACTGATGCTGATACAATAATGTCAGTTAGGCCAATGTGAACTTTAACATTGTTTTGTCTACTTGCTTCAAGTGCTTTGTTGATGCCATTTTTCATCGCGAGAATCTCTTTCTTTGGTTCTTGTTCAATGACATTTGGATGTGAATTCTCAGTAATGGATTTATCGATTTTTACCATTATAGGCTGTGATTTAAAGGTGAAAAAACGATTGTTTCGCATTTGTCCTTCTACCATTACAATATATTGTAAATCACCACTGTGAGTTGTTTTAAAATTCAAAATCTGATCCGTGGTCGGTGGCATGATTGTTTCATTTTTTAAAACGTCATCAACTTTAAATAATTTAACCTCATATTTTAATGTGTGTGCTTGAACTAAATTTTCATCGGGTGTGATTTTAATGGTTGTTTCATCATTTAATTTTTGTGCTTTGTTCGTTTCAATATTTATTGGTGAATCATGTACGGTGATAACTTGTCGCTGTACTCGAGCGACTGTTTTACTAGTTGCTGCGAGTTCAATTTTGTAAATGCCTGGGTTTTGTAATATTTTTAAATTATGCTGGTATTTACACAAGTTTTCATCAGAGGCTGTTAGGTTCCATTTGTTAGATACGCCAGATGGACTAATTTCATCTATCGTAAAGTTAAAATTATTCAAAAAGTCTTGATCTTGTATCAGTTTGCCTTTGTTCGTTAGAAAAACTTCAATAGGCAATGATTCGTTTAAAAAAACATGATAGGGCAGAATCGTGGTTTGTAAATCTAAATCACTAACAATCATTACATGTTTATCTTTGCCAGCACCTTCTATTTGCCATATACCTTCTTCAGGATTAACAATAGTAATTAAATTATATTTTTTTTCGTGGTGCCAACGAATATTGCTTGGCGCATTTTTCATTGTAATTATTTTTTCACTCGGTGATTTAATTTTGATTTCATCATTTTCCCCAAACACTAACAAAGTTAACTCTTTTATACTTTTATCAACTTTGATTTTGTTACCATGAAAAGGTGTGGTTGAACGTTTCACGCTTGATTGAAAGATCTCAAAAAATGCTTTTTCTAACTGTTCATTATTGCTGATCGATTTACTTATTCCATTTGTGTCTGTGGATAATAAATCTAATAACTTTTTATCTGCATTAGATGAAAGTGCAATAGTATAAACTGTAATATTATTTTTAACTAAATCAGGTAATACTTCACCAATTATCGAAAGTCGTGACATTTCATTTTCGTTTTGATCTTGGCTTACATCAACATAACCATCAGTTAATAAAATAATGACACGTTGATATTCACCCTCTGGTTTATGGAGCCAATCATCTGAAACATGTAAAATGGCTTCTTTAATATTGGTATAACGACCATTGCTGTGCATGGCGTTAGATTTTTGCATGCCTTTTTTTCGCCACTTTTCATCGACTTTATTCAAAGGAATTAATTCTTTTGTTTGTTCGGAAAAAAGCCAAACGCCTGCGCGTGAATCTGTAGGAATGAGATTGACAAGTAGCTTAATAGCCGGGACCCTCAAATTACTGGGATCATTTTTTTTCATACTACCCGAAACATCTATTAACACTCTTAAGTCAACAGGTTTCAACGATACTTTTTCTTCAGCATAAGCAGACTGCTGTATACTAAAACACAGTGTTGAAAAAAATATTATGATAAATAATATTTTTTGTTTCACATATTCTCCTTACACAGCTTAATTACAAACCATGTGTGAATGATCAGTTATGGTTAATGCAGATAACACATCTAAATTAGTAATAATTCGTTTATTAGCATTAAACATTCCATTTACATGTTCTTCTAAGGTTAAATGATTTAACATTGATGATTGTTGAATTTCGGTGTCATTGATAGTGTAAACGTCAGAAACCGAATCAATCATCATGCCCAAGGTTTGAGCTTTCTCTTGATTTTTTACTTTGACGACAATGATCACGGTGGATTCATCAGGTATGTTACGCTTAATCGAAAATTTATGGCGTAAATCTATGACTGGAATAATAGCACCACGCAAAATAATAATTCCTTTTACGTATTCAGGTACATTGGGTAGCGGTGTTGGTTCTTCCCATTGTCGTATTTCCATGACACTTTTTATATCAATACCAAATTCTTCATTATCCATAATAAATGTTAGATACTGTTTATTGTCAATAGGTTGAACTTGAAATTCCTCAGTTCCATTGTCATTTAGCACGTCATCCATCGTTGTGCCTTTAAGTTATTACTTCCTATTATTATCTATAGGTGAACTTTTCTGAAAATGCAATTAATCAATATGTTGATTCAAGCAGTTAATTATGTTTTATCTGGTTTAATAGTGTAGGCATAGCTAACAACCTATCCAGCATATAATTGATGTAAATTGTATGTTGAAAAACATCACGAGGAGTTTTCTTTTGAAAAGGTATTTTAATTGGAGTCGAATTTTTGATTCCCATTTTAATTTTCAATAAATTCAAATCAGCGATTATTATTTGTTTTTGTGTAAAAACATCAATTGGATTGATAGTTGTATCAACATTTAACTTGGGTAGAGGGATAATATTTAATCCATGGGTTAACCGTAACCTATTTATATTATATCTGATTTTAAGCATGTTTTTGAATGCATCACGAAGTGTTTTTTGGAATTAATAATAAGCGCAAAACTGCCATCTGGATTAATACCTTGAGATGAAGAGGTAAGAAACATCTTTTGTTTGGGAACTACTCACCCCTAACAAAAAAAAACTTGACAAGATTTACAGGTTGTAAAAATAAAAAATCTAAAGCGATGAAAAATACGTCATATAAGGCAAGTAGAGATCATGAGAGATCAAAATAATGGTATGGAATGATTTTTAATCCAAAAAGTAAATTATGTTGAATACTGATCAAATATAAGCGTCAAAAAAGTCTATGTTATCATTCGATTTATATAAACATATGATAAAAGAATATGGTAAATTTAGATAAAAGCTCGGTACGAGAAAAACTTGATGAAATCAAGTCAACCTTTAACGAAATTAAAAAAATCAAAGAAATTAACAAGCGAAAGTATTATGCTTTTTAATAGCATGTTCATGATCATCGATTTAATATTATCAATCTTTTTGGAAAAGAACACAAAAAAGACAACGCTGAATTCAAGCAAGCCATCTTCGCAGACAGAAAAAGATGACACAAGCAAAACAAAAGAAGGTAGCCATGGAAAAGATAAATCATTAAAAGACGGCATAGCAAATAACACTAAAGTAACAAAATCTGTAATCTTATTAACAGTAGATGTATGCGAGAGTTGTGGTCATAATTTAATTAATACAGCGTGTGATAAGTATGAAACCAGAACGAAAATAGATATTATTTTTGAAAAAACCATTGAGCATTATAATGCTGAAGTAAAAACCTGTGAGCACTGTCACACAACGGTTAAAGCCCATATTCATAAAGCGATCTCATCAAAGATATTTAAGATTACGTAAGGAACAATATAATATTTATAAACAATTAAAAGTTAAGTATGGCCAAGGGTATTATTTTGGTCAGCCTTTAAGTGGTCAAGAACTTCAGGCTTGTTTAGAAAATATGAAACAAAGACAAAATGCGGCATAAATAAATATCTAAATTTTTATTACCTTATAAACGTTTAGATTATGACGCAAAAAAATGTAATGTAATCTATAATTAATTACGACAGAAATACTGTCAGGAGGAAAGTTATGGCAGGTATTAAAAAAGAAGACATGAAAGTCTTGGTAGCAGAAGATTTTGCCGTTATGCGAATTATAGCTGTTGATATGTTAAAAAAACTGGGGTTTAGTAAAGTTGATGCTGTTGAATGTGGCGGTGATGCTTATAATTTAATGGCAAAAGAAAAATATCATCTTGTTCTTACCGACTGGAATATGCCTGACATGTCTGGCTTAGAATTACTTGAAAAAATCCGTGCTGATGCTGATAAAAAGGATGCGATTGTGATATTAGTTACCTCTGAAGCTAAAAAAGAGCAAGTGATCCAAGCGGCGAAAGCTGGGGTTAATGGATATGTGTTAAAGCCTTTTACGATAGAGGATCTTGAGAAAAAAATTAATAAGGCGATTTATAATTAAATTTAGCTTTCCTAATTAGCCTACTATAATTAAGACCTGTTCGAGCAGATGTCTTTATTTAGTTATTATTTTGATACTTCTTTCATAATTTCTAATCCACTATCAATTACAAGGATGAGGTCTTCTTTGTGTTCATGTAAAATAAATCTAATTTAACACCTTTAATTGTAAAAATCATTTAATTAAGTAAGTGATGTTATAATATTAAAATCGTATCTTCCTTTATTTTTCCTTTGTTATTGATGATGATTATCTAAGTAGAAAATAATAATATATTGATAAAATTATTATAATAAAACAGGTAATTCATCCATGCAGTCCTACCAACCTCGTGAACTTACAGAGGCGGAAAATAAAGCTATAGCAGAAGCAGTAAATAAATATGAATATACTAACACAGTAATTAGTTTTTTGAGTGCTGGCACGAAGGTTGTTGGAACAAAAAAAAATAATCCTTTATTGAAAGACTTAAGTGATCGAGATATTGAACAGGGATTAATTAAACTTATTAATTCCCGTATAAGAATTGAAAATACGATTAATCATTTTTGTAGCCCCGAAGATCTAATTAATTATGTATCCTGTGTAAAACTACCAAACAAACCATTATGGAATGTAATACATTATATTGTAAAGAGAACACTCCTTCCTAATGAAAATATACAAGATTCTGATTCATCTGAGGATTCGAGTGAATCTGATGAGTCAGATGTATTTGAACAGGACTTATATAAAAATGAACACGAACGTAGACTTTATAGTAAATATTATAGATTTGACAGTCATAAAATTTTCCAAGTATTAATTATTCTTAGTCCCTACATCAGTAATAAAGAAAGCAATGATCTGTTGCTTAAGACGATATGTTTATGTCCTCCAGCGAGAATAAAAGATTATATTAAAGCTAATTTGGAGAGTATTTTAAATGTCATTTCAACGCTCGACGACATTAGTGATATTGTCGCGTATCAAAGTATTTTTGTTGCGATTGTTGATGCATTCCATTCGCGAATGGAAAATCTAAATGTTTTTCAGGTTGTGGCTTTTTTTAAGTTATTATTTTCTTCAAATGCAATAAAGCCAGAACAAAAGTGTAATTTGGCAATTTTGGCATTAAAATCCCTTTTGAATAATAAAAAGGATTGCAATAAACAAGAGCTCTATCAACTTATTGAATTATCCTTATTATTAAGACATGATAAACAGTTAGAAAATAAGGAGCTTGATGAATTATGTTATAGACTTGAAGAATACTGTAAAAGTCAGCTCAGCAAAAATACCGAACAACGTATAATCCTAGATGCAAAACAGGAACTTTTATTATTAGAGTATAAAACGTTACCTGATATATTTAATTTGAAGAATAAGCAACTTAAGAAAAAGAAGTACGCGGATTCATTAACAAGCTTAAGAGATGTTTTAAAACTTAATGTTACCTTAAATAGCGCAGATTTATTTATATGTTTAAAATTATTTGAGTTAGCACTTGACAATTTAAAATTAGAAAAAAAAGTGACAATTGATTTTATAAATAAAATAATTGCACAATCGGCCAACATTGATTCTATAGAACATATTCTCAAAATAGAATTAATTTTCGATAAAACGAAAGACTTAACTGAATTAGAAAAGAAAAACATTATGGGCCAATTATGTCAAAAAATAGGGCTTAGAAACGATAGTGGCCAATTTGATCAAGGCATTAATTATTATCAGGCGACAAAAGCTTTAGCGGATTATTTTGAAGACTATACGTGTGAGTCGGATATTAAACAACAGAAACTGCAAAAATTGAGAGTGATATTTAAACAGTTTTCATTGCTGCCTCCAAAGTTCGTTGTGAGTATTGCCGAAAAGATGAATCTTTTATGTTCAAAAAAACAGCGGATTGATAATAGCGGTTTTTTAGGAGAAACACTTTTCGCTAAAGTCAAAAGAGATGATAATCAAAATAAACATGCTTACTTAGTTGTAAAATATCTTATGCTTGATTGCAACAGATTTGCATTTGCATTAACACTTCAAATTAGGAAACAATCCACTGATGTTGCAATTTTGTTTTTAGAGCAGGCAATTAAAAAATATATACCGCAGTTTCAACAATATCAGATAAAAATGCCACAAATTTTCAATTTGATGTTGAGTGCATTATTTATTGTTTTAAACAGAGTTGAATCAAATAAAGAATTACTTGATATCATTGATGAGTTCTTTAATAAATTAAAAGTATATTTTCCTGAAGAAGTGAAAGATTTATTTGAAGATGCTACTTTTTTTCGTGAAATATCTAAAACACTCATCAATTATTCTGATACCTGTGTTTATGGTGTAACAAAAAATATTCTTGAATTAACACCAGCATTACAAAAAGAAGCAGATGAATATCAATATAAGCAAGAAAATCAAGACAAATCTCAAGGTGATAATACAGCTTATGAACGTTGTTTTGAAATTTATAATAGGGTTAAGCAATCAAATGATGTTCGATATACTTATCGAATCTAATGTGATAAATACATTATTTATTAATTACTAATTTATTTTATACGTTACAATGGACTTTAAATGGTTGATACATTGTAGTCGATACATTATGGTAAAATTGAAATAGAATCCAAGCAATTCTCACATTAAGTCGAAACTAATACACTTCTTCAATATTGGGGAATGTCAGATCAGATTTGAGCTAATAAAACTAAAATTTGAGGCAAATTTTATCTTCAACCAGATGAGTCGCTTCTAGACATCCTAGGAGCAGAACTTAGAGTTGATTCTAGATCCGCTTCTAATCTATCTTGTATTACTTCATGTTCACGCTCTTCACTATCAACCACCAAATCATTTTCAACTTTTTCATGCTCATCTTCAGCAGCTCTATCACTACTTTCTTCCTTTCTATATTCTATTTGTTCTGCAATATAGCCTCGAGTTTCAGCCATGGTTTTTTGCCCATCGGTAATCAATAACTGCTCTTCTTGAACTTCTTGCTTATCGGGTTGATATAATAATTCCAAATCACCTTCACTGTTTTGATAATAAACTGAGCATTCATGTTTTTTGCAGAGTTCCATAAATTCTTTTCGCTGTGCTTCATCCATCGAATCATCAATCCGTAATTTACTGCTGAATTGTTCTTTAGCTAATAAAAGTGCGGCTTCCATATTTTTTTCATCAAAATTAATACGATCAATTTTGTTGCTTTCCGGATTAAGATGAATTTGAATATTTGATGCTTTGGCTTTTGGGTCTTTGGTTGATTTTAATTGAACTTGATACCAATTTTGATTGTCTTTATTATCTTTATTTTGACCACTTTGTAATGAAATTTTCTCTTTTGTTACGTCTGTTGGCTTCATTGCTTTGACATTATCAACATCAAAACCGAGATTATTTTCTTTCATAGACTTTGATTGATTTAAAGTCCGTAATAGGGCTTGCAAAGATTCTAGTGCAAGTTGTTCATTGGTTTTTTTGCCTTTTGCTTCTGCCATGGTAATGCGTTTTGGGGAAGTGGCAGCGGGTGTGATACCTTTATCATAATTTTCTCTTTGTTTTGGATCAGAAAGCACTGAATATGCTTCATGAACGCGCGTCCACTCTTGTTGTTTTTGTTTTCTGAGCTCATCCAAATCCTCACCTAAACCTCTTACGGTATTAGGGTGACATTCTCTACTTTTTGCTAGATAAGCTTGACGAATATCTTTTTGTGATGCGTCTTGTGAAATACCTAAAGCCTGATAATGGTTTTGGTCAGAATGAGAAGATCCTGAAGATGATGCCACTTCACTTGCCATGAAAACTCTCCTATAGAGTAATGACTAAAAATCCGTGTTGAGTCAGAAGGAAAAATAAATGTTAGTTTTAAAATCGTATTATATTAATTTTAGCGGATATTTTCGGTATTCGCTACCCGTAAATTATTAGT
>CAYGUK010000070.1:0-20838 GCA_964352985.1 uncultured Legionellales bacterium | reverse complement strand
TCAGATGGTGCTTAATGGACAGGAATTGTTTTAGGGTTAGGGGTGAGTAGATACGTTAAAAGTAATAATGGTTTCGCATCTGATATTATATAAGCTAAACGTTGTTGTGGAAAATTTGGTTCTAGAGGTAAATAAGCAGCACCCAATTTTAATATTGCTAACAAGCTTATCACCATATCAAGCGATCGTACCATGCAAACAGCGATAATAGCATCTTCTGCTATCTCATTTTTAATCTGCTTTTTTATAGTTTGAGACAAACAATTCGCACGTTGATTTAATTGTTGATAAGTTAATTGCTGTTTTTCAAAAGTACAACAAATCTTCTCTGGTGATTGGATAACATGTTGTTGAAATAAATCGATTAATGTTTTAGTGCTAGGATAATCTGCAGCGGTTTCATTTATTTCTGCAATGATATGAGATGTTTGTGTCGCAAGGTTTGATTTAATATCATTAAATAAATTATTGCTAACATTGTTTTCAAGGTCTGTGAGCGAAATTATTTTTTCAGCAAAATCATTTTCTATCAGGGCATCCTCAGCAACTCGAGCTAATTGTCTAATTACCATTAAAAATAAGTCCTGACTCGCTGTAATTATGTCATCAATATTGCTACTATTGCATGGCTCTTCCGCTAATAAAAAAGCCTGATCTTGCCAACAACCCCACCACGAAATAGGATTAATTTTTTCATATAAATTTTTGTTAGCGTAGCAAAAAACAATTAAATTATTATGGCTAAATGATAAGAATGATTTATAGTCATGCTCAAAGACAAAAATAATTTGCTTATCGCAGGACTCAACTGATGTATTAAGCGAAATTTTATTTTGTTGACAAAATGTATTAATCTCTTTGTTTTCTGTTACAACACTTGTTATCTCATGGCCTAAGTCTAATAAAGATTCTAAACAACTCAACAAAAGATCATTATTGCCGATTAAAACACAATTTAATTGTTTCACATTATTTCCTTCATAACACCTGGGCATTACATTGAAGGTTTAAGCTATATATTATATTCAAATAATATTTCATATCATTCCTACCTTAAACTTCATGTAATCAATCATTAGCAAGTCGTTATTATTTATAACCAGCCTATCTCTACAAATGCTTGTCTCATTGCATCAAATGACAAGAACTCAGCTTTTTCGAATAATAAAACAATATTTTTCACCATGGGATGATATTGAGTGACTTCATAGTTAGCATGAGTATCATTTATTATTTCATCATAATTCAATTCTGTTTATCGTTTTATACCAAGTTGATGACCACAAATTCCAAAGCAGAAACCACCGATATTTTTCAGATAGATTTATTGTTAGTTTAAATTAGCCTGTATATTTTCAAAACTGAATTTAATAGGATAAAAGATGCCATCAACTCAAAACGTAAGAAGAAAAAAAGTGAGTAAAAAACGGAAATGTTATAAGCCATTTGCAATTTTATCAAGATAAGCGTATTAATGACAACTGGACTTGGGGCTTCATTTGCATATTTTCACCAACAAACGAATAACAGTGAAGATCAATTTATGGGGACAAGCAATAACACTTCTTGTTATCAACAATTATTAAATGCTTCTCATTTTACGATCACGAGCTTACCACAAGCATGTTATGATTCAGTTTTTAATAACCAGACTGCAACTTTTATGATGAAAGCCTGCAGCTCTTTACTAGATAACTTTTGTTCTAATTTATCGCAAGCTTATAAGTTTGAAACGTCGACTATTTTTAGTGGTATGGTAACTTTTGGTTTTTTATTAACGACTTGTTGTGAATATTACAGAAGATCAGATAAGGAGAATAAAACTGGAGAACATCACAAATCACATAGAAGTAGAGACGGTTCTTATCAATAGTTATGAATACTGTATATTAGTTACTGATTATATTAATTTAATCTTTTGAAGCTTTATGATAAATAGTTGAAATATTGTTGTAGAAAAACCCAATGTTAGCTCATCATCAAAATTAATCATTATTAGCACCAACAAATTTCATTTTCTATTTAAATCCGACTAGATTATCATTTAATAACTGTATAACATAACAAATCAAAGATATAATAAATGTTTGCGAAATTATTACAACTTAACCTAACTATTAAAGATAAATTATTAAACGAAATTACTGAGCTTAATGTTTTAGTGCCACAAGGGGTTACTGCTTCAGAAGAAAACTTAAAAGCAGCAGATGAAAAAGCAGCACGTATAAAACAATTTATTATTGATAATATCATTAAAGTGACTTCCGATAAATTAACTTCAAATCAACAAGCTATTTTACCCCACAGCAAATTTATACAAGAATGCGCAGAACATTTAATTAGTGCTTATCAAGCATTATATGATGGCCGCAATTTACTCTGTTTCATTCAGCTAAATCAATATTACATGTTTACCAAGCCTGATGCCTTTGAACAAGCTGAAAGTTGTATCCACTATGCAAAAAAAATGGAAGCAGAAACGATGAGTCAAGTTGATTATTATTTACAAGCATTAATGATCACCAATCCGCCGGAAATGCTAGATATAATACTATCACATATTGAATTGAATATTCAAAGTCAATATGGCGAAACACTTGACGATGATGACCTTCATGATTTGCTAGGATTATTTTTGATAGATTATATTTTAAAATACCAAGATAAAAAAGAGTTAACTAATCAACACCAAATAATCGATTGGGCAATAAAAACTGCGATTCCAATTCGTCTTGATGAAGTTTATAAGCCCCCAGAACCTAGAGAAAAACATCTATTTCAACATTAATTGTCATTCTTATATAACCTATCGATAATTAATTTCTTTAGTAAATGAAGGTTATTTAATGTGTATTAAAATTATTTCAAACAATCAAGTTAACAGTGATTATCATGGTATGAATGATCAAGCTGTGTTACTTTGGCAAAATTATTGGTATCTCGATCCACAAACTGGAGAAAAAAAGTTCATAAACATTTCCTTAATATAACAAATAATGATATCTATAATGACAATTCAGCATTTGGTTGCGGTGATGAGTAAATTTATTTAAGTGTTACATTATTGTGTTAGTGTTTGAGTTCAGCTCCTTGCACAATATTATGAATGCTATTAATAAATGATAGTGTTACTAAGTTTATAAAGAATTTAGCCCCCTATTCTACAATAGAAAAAATTCACTTTTTGATATTAATATATAGTGATGCATTATTACCTCTTGTTTCCAGCTTTTAGCATCAACAAATTTCAATAAACTTAATGGCTTTTTGATCAAAAAAAAACGCATACACCGTTATCGTCTTTCCTATTAACTGAAATCATAACTCTCCAGAATTCAGCAATAAAGTGATATCATCATAATAACGATAGGTTTATAACGGTAAGGATAAGTACATGGGTATTGTAAATAAAACAAGTCTTTTACTTCTATCTCTTTTATTTTTTTGTATCTCGGCTTATGCCAATCATCATGGCACGCGTTGTCCGCTTGATCTAAATGAATATCAAAGTGAAATCATTATTTTTTTACAGCAACAAGCATGTAGCAAAGATATAACAGCGAGTGAATTAATGTCAATCTCTAAAAATAATTTATCTGCCATTGAAAAAACGATATTGATTGAGAAAAAGCCACATCTTCCAGCCCAAGGTCTTGCTTATTCGATTCCGCTATCATTTGCAACTTGCCAAGTCAATTTACATCGTGAATGTTGTCCGGCACTACAATGGTGTTATCCACTTGGTAAAAATAAAATGACGCTACGTTGTGGCAAGATGGGTGAAGCAATACCCTGTGAAAAAGAATTTGAATTTTGTGAAAATCATCCACATGCAAAACAGTGTCTTCATCCTAATCCACAGCTAGAATCTTGTTTAGTTGATCCAAGTCGCAAGGGTTGTAAAAAAATGATACGTGATAGTTTAAAGAAAAAAAATTAAGTCTAATAATGGATAAGAAAAGAATTTCTATTCTTGTCCATTGATTTGATTCACTCAGTTTTAATAGACTGAAACATGATTTAACGAACTTGGCCAACGATAGTTTTCTGCCAGCTTTTTTAATAAAGCTTGAATTAAAAAAATTCCTTGGCCAGAATCAGTCATAATGATGACACCATCTTGTTGATAGGGAAATCCAAGAACAATGCTAGCGCAATTGACATTATTTCCATACTTATAAAAATATAATCCTTGGCCATGACCATTGAGTTTTGGCCCTAGACCAAATGGCGTATTTGGATAATATGATAAAGCTTCTTTAGCAAGTTCTTGTGTAAAAAAACCATTTTGATGATTAAAACTTTTCATAAAATTAATTAACAGTGTTGCAATACCATTAGGCGCAGCCCATAGACCTTCGCCTGATAAAACGATAAATGCGGAATACCCGCCCTTAACAAGGTGATTTTCTGGTGTATAAGATGGCGCATAATTACCATCACGAGGTGAGTGCGAATAATAAACATCAGAAATTTTAAGTGGCTTAAAAAGATAAGTTTCTGCAACTTCATTATATGAAAGATGTAATTGATCTGTGATAGCTTGCTCTAAAACAGCATAACCACCTGTCGAATATTTAAAGAATGTTCCAGGAATATGAGCAATCACCGTAATCGGAGTGTTTCTTGCAGGATATTTCCCATTTAATACATCCAGTAACGTTGGCCAGGGTTGATTTTTTAAGTAACCATTAAAATGAACATAGTTGATAGCTGACGTCATATCTAAAATATTTCTTATGGTTGGATATTTTATACGCGTAAAATAATTTAGCGGTAATTTCCAGCTCTGCAGATAGTTATTCACATTTTTATCAAAGTCCAATTTATGATGATCGACTAGTTTTAATGTTAACAGTGAGGTAACCCATTTACTTATTGATGCGACACGAAAAACAGTATTTTGATCTAAACGATATTGCTTTGGCAGATCATGTCTAAAATGATATAGCTTGGCTAATTTACCATGTTCAATAATGGCAATACTCAAAGCATGGACATTATAAATAGACATGACTCGTTGCAAAGATATTTTGTAATTCAATTGCTGTAGCTTATCAAATTCTGAAAGAAAAATGCTAACTTGTAATTGGCTATTTAAGCTAAGTCGTGTAGTGGATTTAGCCCAAATAAACGATGGAAGAAAATTGAATACGATTAATAAAAGTAATAAAAAAATACGGTTTATTGTAGTAAACATATTTAACGCTATCCTTTGCTAAAATTAAATTGACGTTAATTTCTTCCTCATAAATATGCTTTTAGATAAGCATGACATTATTTCGAAACAGTAGCAGAATTCAAGTAATAAATCACTATCGAAATACATCTAGTGGAAGATATGATTTTTTATACGAGCATTGGGGGTTATGACTAAACAAGTTTCGATAAGATAACAACAAATCTTCATTTTGTGCTAGAAATTCAAGTTTTCCCCCCAGAGAATATAACACACTAAAATCACTGCAAAGATAGCTGAGCCAATACCATAACAAAGCCATTCATTATATTTTTTAGTTCTTAATTGACTTTTAATTTTATAACACAAATACGTAACCAGATATTTGTTTTGGATAGTTTCTGCGACGCCTTGCTGGTAAATGACTTCGGGCAAATCATATAAAGTTTTACTATCTGAATTTTGTTCATTTAATAAAATGATGGTCAGAAAAAAATCCTTAGCTTTAAAAAAGTTCGTTTCAACACTGATTTTAGCTATCTTCACTAAAGCTTGCTGATTCCAGTTAGAAATATTTTCGATTGCTAACTGCAACCAAGTGCCATCAAAACTTGAGTATTCAAAGTCTAAATCAATGATGAGTTCAAACTGAGGAATGGTTTCTTGCTCGCGTAACTGTAAACTAGCTCGAAAATCAGTTTCTTTAAATGCATAGAGGTTTTCGGTGCGGGAGGCACATACCTCATAAATATATGTAAAATCTGACAGTTTAACTTGTTTCATGCTTACAGCCTAGACGACTACGAGTGCTTTATCAAGTTAACTCTGTAAGTAGTGAACTTTAAATATTATTTTACATCTCTGTCAATTACTTGATTCTATTTTGTTGTGAACGCTCAACTCTAACAGCAGTTGCTTTAACAAGTGAAATTTCATCTGTATCTGTATTATACGATAGCTTGTAGATAATTGGATTTGAAGTTTGCCTAATTTTTATTAGTAGTGAATCACTAATGCTATTTTTTTCGGTATCAGCGCTGTCAGCTTGTAATACTTTCAAACGCGATTCTGCAATAAAAAATATTTCATGAATTCTGAGTGGTACTTTAAAACCAGAAATTACTATAGCTTGTTGCATATCAGGTTTTGATAATTGAGATAAAAATGTGAGATCAGAAAAACAAGCTTGTTTGAAACAGGAAGATAAATCATCGCCTATTTTGATAATTGCACTGGGACTTGAGTCACCCGGTGTGAGCATAACCGATCGCTGAACATATATTGAATTAGCTTCGTCTTGTTCCGACTTTGAATTATAAACAATTACATCGACTTCATAAGTAGGCATTATTCTTATACTTAATTTAAATTTTAAAGCCAACATACTATCATGAAAACATTAATATAATATTACAAATCGTTTAATAAACGTTATCAACATCCCTTCGCATGATCAAAACCAAAAGAACAAGGAAAAATTCGATGCTTAATTTCTCAAACTAGAGATTACAAAAATCATCAAACGTCAAAACAGCAAAAAAATTGCATTTTAAGGAAAAAATACAAATAAAAAGTCTTAGAATATTCTAAAACATTATTATTAATAATCATGTTTTAATTATCAAACAAGGTAAATAATTAACTGGTTAAGCAAACAAGTTTCAACGTAAGAATTTCATTTATTTAAATAATTAATTTTTGCATAAAATAGCACGGAAGATATTTTTTTAAATTATATTGGAAGTTGCTATCATCATCTCATTTATGCTTTCGAATATATTTTAATAAATAATTATAATTTCGCTTACACAACAGCTAATTATGGCAGACTAAAACATAAATGTAATCATGAATATTTATCTTCACCAAATACTCTATTTTTTAATAATATCTGTTGTAAAAATTTAAAGAGGCGATTTTTCTTCAGGTTGACATAAATAAATTAAAATCAATAGAAATATAATGACAAACATCGAGGCTTTATTACTACCATTCCACTTAACAGATTGCCACATGCAAAACCATTCGCCTCAAATAATAAGAAAACCAAATAAATATAAAATTATCGCCATGGTAGCGGCAACGATTCCTAAATCACAGACAGTCTGCCATGATTTTTTAAGTATCATAAGTATGATAGATAACCAAGCAACGAGTGCCGTTAAGCCCTGCCAAATTATAATTAGAAGATATGTATTAACTTATAGACCCGTTCTGAAATCTAATAAAATATCTCTAAAAAAGATCAAATTAAACATTTCTATATACATTTAGTGTTATAAATTATATTAGAGAATTATTCGCGCATATTAATGCTTAGTTAACAATGTTTAACATCATTGCTAAAAAATAGTAAAATGCAAATTAATCACATTAAAAATAATTTCTATGACTATTAATACAATGATAATAATTTCTAAGAAATGGGAATGTTGATTTTGCAAATAACTCTCAAATAATAAAAATGATTCATTTAAAGTATCAATTCTATAATTCAGTGTCTTTGCTCTTTTTGAGATATCAAGGTATTTTTCAATCATTATATAGTATTCTTCGAGATTAGGATGCAACCAAATGAACTTTGGTTGGTAAGCAAAATTACTTGTTAAATTAATATCACTTTTAGTTGCTATAATAATCCCTAAAATCTGCATTATTGATTTACGATTAACTAATAGTTTTGTTTTGTTCGCTAGTTTTTGGAGCATCGGATTAGAATGAGTGATCAAATTATCAATGACATGCTCAAAGTGATTTAGTTTTATCGAAGCTGATAAGCCATATGATAATGCTAAAATTAAATCACGGTCATCTTCTTCTAACGTTATACACTCAACATTAAAATAATCATGAGGTTCAATTTTGGTGGTATTACCATAGCGATAACTATAGTAATCTCGTTGAATAGTCTGTAATGGATTAATTAAAGCATCAGTTAAAAATGGGAGAACATGATCAGTTTGATAACGTTTAATATTCCACATTACAACCGTGCCATTTTTAAATATAAAGCAATATTGATCTTTATGCTTGAGGTTGATTGAAAGAAGCTCGCGATATCGCGTGCAACTATAGCCACCTTGCGTTTTTATGGCTTTCTCAGCTTGCGTAATCTTGATACTCTCTGCCAAACAAAAACTTAAACATTCCATTGTTCTATCCACTTTTTCAGAATTATTGACTATTATAGTTTGCTAATTGTTCTTTGGCACCATTTTAATTTTGCCTTCAGAATATCTTGAACTTGATCATAAATTATTACTAAATATTTTTGATCAGACATGTCCTTATGATCTTCTTTAATATGTTCCAATACAATTTGTAAATCTGCAAGTTGTGATTCTATATCCTGCTGATATTGAGACAACATATTTTTTAGTTCTTTTTTTGATAAATGTTGTGCGGTTGATAATTTTAACAATATTTCTTCACGATACGGGGTCGCTTCTGTCTGTGAACGCATCCACTCTAATAAATATTGCATACCTAAATCTGTGATAGTATAAATGCGCGTCTGCCGACCACCGCTCTCAGGATCAATGGCTGAGTTCACTAACCCTTGCTGCTCCATTTTCTTCAAAATCGGATAGATTTGGGCATTACTCTCTGACCAATAAAATCGCCCTATTTTAGCCATCAATTGTTTTAATTGATAACCAGACATGGCTTGTTTACTTAGTTTACCTAGCAAGACATAAGCACTTTTTGTTAAGTGAATTTTCTTAAGCATTTATCTCATTTCCGCTAACTAATTGAATTAAAATGTGATTAAAACTCATCATAGCTTGAATTCAAAGTTGCTGCAACCCGTTGTTGCAACCTGTTGTGACGATGCTATAATCCTTAAGCATAGAAAGCTTTTGGAGTTATTTAAAATGAAAAATTATAAATTAATCCTAATACTGAGTGTTTGTATTATCGTGCCATTTTCAAATGATATCTTTTTAGCAGCCTTACCAAAAATTGCGACGGTGTTTCATACCCAACACACGGGATTAATTCTCAGTTTTGCTTTATTCGGATTAGCTCTCGCACAATCATTCTATGGACCATTACTGGATCGCTTTGGTCGTAAACCAATACTTATAGTTGGGCTTATTATATTTAGCTCTGCCAGTTTATTAATTTTATTTTCGCAACATTTTTATGTGTTACTAGTGGGTCGGTTTTTTCAAGCAATTGGGGCATGTAGTGCTATCGTTACAACATTAGCTATTGCTCGAGATGTTTATACTCAAGAAAAATTAGTTATCGCCACCAGTACGATCATGGCAATTATTGGCATATGCCCTGCCCTCGCGCCAATTTTTGGTAGTGTATTAACAGAGTGGTTAGGTTGGCAAGGTAGTTTTTTCTTTTTACTATGTCTTGGCATTTTTTATTTATTGATTGCAACAACTGTTTTACATGAAACAATTGTTGAAAAAAATTATTCTGCTCTAAAATTCAAACAAATAATAGCAAATTATCAGGCATTGTTAAAAAATAAAACCTATTTTAAATCATGCTTTATTAGCGCATGCTCTTATGGTGCCTTATTTAGTTTTTTCTCATTAGCACCAATATTAATTATCCAGAAATGGCGCTTCTCTTTAATGGCATTTGGTCTCATTCTGGGTTGTAATGCTATTTCAATATTTATCATATCTGTTTTTGCTCCCAGAATAGCAAAAAAAATTGGCTTAGATGGATTGTTAACTAATGGCACTTGTCTAATCTTAGCCGGTGGTTTATTAATGTTAGTCTTAAATTTATTAATCACAGCTAATATTTTCACCTTCATGATACCAATGTTAATAGCCACCTTAGGCATCGGTTTAATACGTCCAAGCGCGAGCGCAGTCGCATTATCATCAAGCCCTAAAAATCTTGCTGGTAGTGCTTCTGCTGGATTTAATTTTATGTCATTTCTTGGTGGAACAATGACGACAAGTATTATTGGTAGTTTGGTAGTAACGACATTAAATTTTGCAATATTGTTATGTGGGTTAGCAATGCTTGCATTTATCGCGAGTTATCTTAATCGTGTAAATTAAATTAATTAGATAATTAAAAGTAGTAAATTGAATAATTTTGATCACGCTTTTTTATTTAGATAATTTTTATGGATTCTGGCACCCGCCAATTAGTAAGACTACTCAAAAATAGAATTGTAATTTGAAAAATGACTATCTCTGTTACCGCTACTCTTTTTAAATCGTAAAGGCGTTATAGAAGATAATGATTAATGAGGAATACTTGGTGATATATTATATACATTCCTCTGCGAAGTCATTCATCAGATTTAAGTTATAAAATTAATTCATATCTATGATATAGATGAATTATTAATTGATTAACTTGCTGCAACTTTTATTGTAAGGTTTGTTGGTCTTTTATGAATGATGCTGGCATATTTAAAAATGAAATTTTTCCATAAATAAAGTTCTCTAATCTTGAAAACGAGACAGCGTTATTGCTATATTGAATGGTGATTTCACATAATAAATAAATTTGTTATCGAAAAGATTAATTACAAATTATTGCTCCAACCACCATACCCGCTCTTTCCAAAAATTCGCCTTGTGAAAAAGCGACGATAATTATGTCTGGGGTGTTGTATCTGAAATCATGAGAAAAATACGTTAAAAATGATATAATCATTATTTTTCATGATAGATAACTAGTCAATTGTTGCCTTTCCGGGACTTATAAACCAACACCCCGATGGCGCATAATTAAAATATGAAATTTAAATATTTTCAGAAAAGATTTTTTTGAAAGTATATTTAATATAATTGATAGATTCTTATCAAACCGTAAAAATATTTTAATAAATAAAGAAAACGAATCAATAATAACAAAATGGTTGACCAAATGACGCTAGATGATGCCCTTATTTTAAATGATATTATCTTGATAAGAAAAGCACTCTCAAAACACAACTTGCCATCACGTCAATCTTTAGAGTTAGCCATTAAAGCTGGCAATCATGAAGTTGTTGAAACATTATTATTACTTGGGGCAACTATTTCTGAAAACTCATTAGAAATATGTCTTTTACAAAATTTTAGTCACTATCAAGACGCTTTATTAATGTGTAAAGTTTTGATAAATGCCGGAGCCAAAATTACTGAAAAGGTTTTGTCATTGGCACTTGAAAAAAACATTCCGATTGAAATTTTATGTTAAAGGACAACACTGTGATACTATTTATAAATATTCGATTGAGAAACTACGATGTTCGCCATGGTGTCTTTGCCCCAGGCAATATTGCACCAGGAGATGTTGTCGCTTTTTACGGTGGGGATGGCAATCAGCTCATCATATTGAAACAGCATAAATGTGCTAAATCCCAGCGTAATTTACGGTTATCACGCGGAATCTAAGTAAACAGCGTTTAAATTAATACATTTGTTTTTTCAAATTTGTTTCGTTATTAGAATGACCGAATAATCGATGAGCGAAATGCCGTGCTTTGCGATGGGCATTTTCAAGTAGTATTTGTAATTCAGTAATCTCTTGGATTGCTCGTTCATAAGCAAGTCTATCTTCTTTAGTCACATTATTATGACTTAATTGTAAATCTTCATTTAGTATATTCATGATATAGATACATCCATTTCTAATAATAGAGACTAAAACTAATGACATGTTTAAATTTAAACATGCCCAAACAATTAACTGTCTTTAATTGTTTAATAATATGTGATTTTGATTTTAATGGAATTTGGTTGGGATTAAGCCAGAAAGTAAAATGCTCCATGCTATGTTCATTCTCCATAATGTTGGACATATAGAAATATTGATGCCCTTTATTCCAATATTTAAATCTTACGATATTTCCTATAGGAAACGATTATAATGAATACATATTACTTACTTTAAGAAATTTTGTCAAGCTAAACTAAAGAGAATATGTTATTTTTAGTCTATTGTTCAGATAGATATGTCATTACGAGTCAGTATTTATGGATAAAGATCAAATCCTTAAGTTGGTTGCAAACAATGTTAAGACACTCTTATATAAAGAGGGAATTTCTGTAACAGAAATCGCCCGACGCTGTGAGGTATCGCCCGGGACCATAAGTAAAATAATCAATGCTAATATGAGTATTACTCTTCCAATGGCAATGACGATTGCGAAAGGTTTCAATGTGGACTTAGCTGAGATATTAAAAGGTCTGACTGATAAAAACCTCGCCATCGATAATTATCAAGAAGACAAGAATAAAACTATCTCTGCAATATATAATATTGGAATTGTATCCATTAACAATAGAAGAATTATTTGTATTAAAGATAATAATTTAAACATTATAGGTCAATCAGAACTCATCAGTGGATTAGATTTAGCAGAAACGACGAGTTCTATAATGCATTTAATTAATGAAGCCATCCATGCAGCGCTGCCAAATGTAGAAATAAATGACGCGATTTTAAAAAATTCAAATTTAAATCTAGTGATGCAATCTTATGAATTCGAAGATACTCGGCATAAATTTATGAGTTTTACAAGAAGATATTTTAAAGACGTCATTATCATGCCTGATTGGCAAATAACCTATTTTTCTATTTTTAAAAATAAAACGGGCATTTCGCTCATTGTTGATAAAGGCGTTTCTCTTTCTTATATGAAAAACCATTCAATTCATAAATTAGGTGGATGGAAGTTTCCTGTCTATGATCTTGGTGGTGAAAATTGGTTAGGTGTAGAAACAATAAAACACACGATTGAAGCTGCTGAAGGCTATGTGCCGATGTCAGGATTGGCCTCCAATGTTTTAGCAAAATTTAATGGCAAAATTGAGAAAATAACAGAAGCTTGTTTTAAAGGTTCTAAAGATCATGATATTTACTGTATTTTTACCGAACCACTGCTCAGAGCATTTTTTACAAATGATAAAGCTGCAAAACAAATTATTGAGTTAGGTCTATTTCATATTAATCGTTTGATAGCAAGAGCAGATGAAATAATAGAGAAAAAAAATAAAATTGCCATTAATGGTTCACTGGCTGATATTTATAAGTCGCTTATAGGTGGTTCTAGAATCATTAAGTCGTCAAGTAACGCTGATAAAGCATCGTTGTTATCTGATATTCATGTTGAGAAAGAAAAATATAACATTGATTAATGATTTTTGTAACTGATACTTAATAGAGAAATATCTTAGCCCTATTTAATGATAAAAACTCAATATTAGAATCGATGCAATCAAAAACCCAATACTTATTATTTTATAAAAAATATTCTTTCTATTTTTTATTATCGTTTTATCCTTATGAATTATTCCCCAAACTTGGGATGAGAGAATAATTGCAACCATAAAAGATGGCCAGCCAATTACCCGACTGATTGCGTTAAGTGATTGCATACCCGTACTATAAAAATATAACGAACCGGTAAACAATATGCCCATCATGGTGATCAGTAATAGATTTTTTGTGTCATAACTGAGTTTTTTAGTATGGTAGTTGTTCTTCATTTTTATTGAAATAGAAAAACCAATCATCATCGGGATAGAAGCAGAAATCAAAAATAGTGGCCAAACCCAAAAGGGATTTAAATTAACTAAATGATGATTAGGATTAAATGCCACGATTACAAAAGCAATATTTTGTATACCACTTGTTAAACCTGTTAATAGCGCAAATAACCAACCAAGATGGTAACGTTTTTTTTCATGACTTTTTGTTTCTATATTCGAGGCTTTGCTTGATACATAATTAATATACAGTGCAAGTAGAATTAATATTATCGAGAAAGAAACCATTGCGCCATGTTTAGTAAATAATAATCCATGGCAAATAACCACATACAAAGAGCCAATAGCAACACCTAAACCTAAATTAATTGCAAAGCTTAACCCTATTCCTATTAAGTTAATCGATTTTGAAAATAGAATTTGGCCCACACCAAATAACAAGCCGCATATCAGCAAAATGAGTATTGATGAATGCGTCTCTGATAAATAGGCGTTTAGAATGTTTGGTGAAATAAACAAAATTACTAATGGGATAATTAATAACCCAACAGAACTATGAATCAACCAGACTTGTTCGCTATTTAAATTTCGAGTGTATCTAGAGGGTATAATAAAAGAACCATTCATTATACCGGCTAAGATTATTGCTACAATACTGTTGTGTATCATCATAAATTATCAATAATATTTTCAAGCTGACTGACATTTTCTATTAACATGTCAGGATTTGCAAGGCTTAAAGTCGCTTCAGAGTCAGCCCCGCTGCTCACTGCGACAACTTTAATATTCGCATTTCTGGCAAAGGTGATATCAGTAATCGTATCGCCGATCATTATTACTTCATTATTTTTACATTTAAAATATTCCATTAGTTCTATAATTATTGCTTTATCTGGTTTACTATATTTCATATTTCCAGCATAAATTTTAGCAAACTTATCCACTATGCCATGGTGTGTTAAGGCACTCATCAACTCTTTTTCATCTTTTGCTGATGCAATAGCTAAATGAATTTTTTTTGCAATTAATTTATTTAGAACTACTTTAACGTTTGGAAATAGCGCGGCTTGATAATGAGCTGTTTTCATTAAATCATGAAACTCTTCACATAATTGACTTAGTTGCTTCGGGTTGGCATCTGGAAAGCAGCGTTTCATCGCTTTATTAAATTCTATTCCAATGACGCTTTTAATCGTATCTCGACTGGGTAGCGGCAAATGATACTTCTTTGATAGAAATTGTTTACACTCAATGATTTTTTCGAGTGAATTAGCAAGTGTACCATCCCAATCAAATATAGCTAATTTTATCATGTGATATCAGTTTAATATATTCGTTACGTTTGTTTAATAATTCACTAGGAACAATATTTGTGATCAATTTAATTTGTTCACTCAGCAATCCTACTTGGAACATATTTTCTATCTGGGTATTCAACTGACAACTGCCCACTGCGACAATTCCGTTATCTTGATATAACAGTGTAGAACCCTCTTCTTGATGTAATTTTCGGCCTGCGAGAAATCTACTTTCTATGGAATCAGTCATTAATATAATATTCTGAGCTTGAATTAGTTCTACTAATTTTTTTACAATCAATAGATCAACATGTTCACCATCAAAATTTTGACACACTTTTAACGTACCCTGCAGCGCATGTTCGACAATCATTGCGGGAATTATTCCAAGCTTTTCCTCTATGTTACTTTGATTCCAAGCATTGATATTTATTTCATTAATATCTAATAATCTTTGATGTTTTTCTTTTTTTGTTCGCCAAGCATGCTTAAAATTATGCGGCATGTCGTTTAGAAAATGATCCGTAAGGATTGGGCAATGTCCCCAGTCTTTAACAATTTGTAGCATTTCTTTTAGTTTTTTAGCACTAGCATTTGGATTATTTTTTGTAAAATGACCCGGTGATGGTAGTACCCCACCTTCAAGCAATGTTTCGACAATCCAAGACATTGATGGCAGTGAGTTATTATTTGGTACGTTAGAAAAATTGCTCTCATTAATATAAGCATCAGGCGATAAGATAATATAGATTAAACCTTTTTTCCCACATTTGGCTAATTGTTCCCAATGCATTCGTTCTGGCGCCCACACTCCCACATCAGGTGTTCCACCATGGCTTGCTAAAAGCGGCCCTTCTAATCCTACGCCTAAAATATGTGAATAATTTCCCCTTTTTTTACTTTGATGGAACTCATCAATAAAATTAATAAAGTCTTCAAATCTAAATTTAGGAAGATAAAGAGTTAAAATTGATCTTTGTTGCTTTACTGATAAATATTTTTCAATATCAATTAAATTAATCGAATGAATATCAGTGAAATCGAATGAATCAACTCCATGACAATGAAAATCAATAGGTAAATCGTTTGCAGGGTCCATAGTTTTCCCATTGTTATCTATATTTAATCCATTCCTTAAGATCAATCAGATTAAATAAAATAATGATTATTAAATTAGACCAAGCCTTAGTTTAGAAACCACAAGAATGTCCGCACTTGATGATAGCGCTAAAATATTTTTTTTAAAAGAAAATTTTGTCACAATAACCTTATTGTATTGTTAATTCAGATACGTTTTTATACACAAGCTCGACTAACAGAATGTCTGTTATAACAATTTTCTACGCAATTATTGGCATTTTATTACTTTCAATAAAATACCAACATTGTAGGCAATATAAATGTAGATAAACTCATCTTTACTATGTGATGAGTTTATCAAACGAATATTTTTTCGTGATAAATCCGTTTTAAGTTATTCTCGAATACCTTCAATTGAGAGTGTTACATCTGCTTGTTGTGAGTTTGGACCTAAATCTTTTGCAATTTTAAAATCTTTTAGCGTAATTTTTGTTGTTCCTTCAAACCCCATACGATAACCGCCCCAAGGATCATCACCTTCGCCAATTTTTTGCACATGAATGGTAATGGGTTTCGTTACGCCATGTAGTGTTAAATTTCCATTTAACTTAGCAGAATCTTTACCCGTCATCTTAAAAGAAGTTGAAGTAAATGTTGCCGTAGGATAGTTGGCGACATCAAAAAAATCCTTTCCTCTTAAATGAATATCTCGTTCAGTATGATTGCTATCGACACTATTCATATTAATCGTTACATTCACTTTTGAGTCATTAATATTATTTTTATCAAAGGTAAAATAACCCTCGAATTTATTAAATCGACCATAAAGCCAACTATAACCCAAATGTTTTATTTTAAAATGGATAAAAGCATGGCTACCTTTAGTGTCAATAATATATTTTGCTGCAAACGTAGAATTTATAGCGAAAATAAAAATTCCAAAAATAAAAAAAAATTTTTTCATTTTACGTTCCTTCCTTTGTCAATATTTATTCCAATCATTCTTTTTAACGTGTCATCGTGATCAATAAAGTGATGCTTTAATGCGGCTAGCGCAATGCTTAAAACGCCCCATTTACGCGTGGTATTTAGCAAATTCATTTATGCCTCACATTAAAGTGTTCAACAAAGAAGATGATTCTACCTATTAACCTAGGATATAACTATATACTTTAGATGAAGAGAATAGAAATCGAGTCCCAAACCTATTCTGTTAGAAAAACATATTAGGAAAATAATATGTTTTATAAGCCTCCAAGCCCAAGATTTTTCAACATATAAAGAATAACCGAATCTTAAATACGCTTTTTAATACAGCGTATTTTGATTGATGGGGATGGTCATCAATTGGAATATAGTAAAAGGGGTGAGTATAATGATTTGTAGATTGTCGCCAAACAAACCTTTTCAATGAAAGATGCTGAAAAATTATCTAATATAATGGCAAACGTGTTGAAAAAATATTTGAGCAACCCGAATCTATAGAAAATGAAAGTAATATATCAGCATTTGATCCAATTTTCACAGTAAAATGAAGAGACACAGATTTATATCGGATTTGTATCGATACCGCTTTATTAAAAAAAAGGAAGTTAGTCATGCAAAAAAATTATGATTCCGATGAGTTACAAAGACATCAAGAAATAAAACTGCTGATACGAATTCATTTTATTCTTGATAACGATATTATTCATAAATGGAATAAAGTAACACTTTTTTTAGCACATAAAGGATATAAAATCCGTTTACAATTTTTACCTTCATCCTCTCCAAATGGAAATCAGATTAAACGGTTATGGAAGCAAATGCACGACCATGTCACGCAAAATCACAAACATATCGACATTTATACTTTATTAGGCGATGTCTACTATTTCTTAGACTACATTCAACCATTTTGCAAAGTTAAAATTTCTACTATTAAAATGGTTACTTAGGAGTGTCCACAATGTAGTGAATGGTGTTTAAAATTATCTTAAGTTAGTTATTGACTTGCTATCGCTTAACAAGCATAATCCACATCATAGTAACAATATAAAATTGTTGTTGATTTACTCCATTTCGTCGCCATTCTTTTTGTACGCCGTCCTGCAGTTTTTAAATTTCAGTTTTGCTGCTATATCTTATTAATAACTACTGGAGACAATAAATGTCTAATACAATTACTGGCACTGTTAAATGGTTTAATGAATCAAAAGGTTTTGGCTTTATCGAACGCGAAGATGGAGGTGACGTATTTGCTCATTTTCGCTCAATCATTAGCTCTGGATTTAAAACTTTAGTTGAAGGACAAAAAGTTGCGTTCAAAGTTACTCAAGGAGAAAAAGGACCACAAGCCGAAGATATTGTGATCATTTGACTAGTCCCATAATTCTTGAGACCAGGTATATTCTCATACCTGGTCAAAAATATGTGTTTAACGTTCAAAAATATTCTGCGTCAGTTTACTTATGTTTGTAGAAAATCACTCCATAGAATTTACGCGAAATCTTCGTGCTCATGTAAAAGAGTTGTTTAAAGCGACATCTATTCATACTAAGGGTGGAAAAAAGATTAGCCTTAAGGTTACTATTATTGTATCAGGATTACTCTTCTCTTATTCCGCTCTAATATTTTTTGGACCTATAGCAGCCACATTCAGTATTCTTTTTCTAACATTAAGCATATTTTTTCAAATAGCCGCAGTGCTTGGAATCATGCATGATGCTTCACATTATGCTCTGTTTCGAAAAAGGTGGTTAAATAAGCTTTTCTGTTACGCCATCTTTCATAGTGTGGGCTGTAGCGCCTACATTTGGCATTTCAAGCATGTTAAAGCACACCATCATAATACTAATATATCAGGTCAAGATCATGATATAGATGGCGGTCCATTATTTAAATTTAGTACCAAACAGCCTAACAAGCCTTGGCATAAATTTCAGTATTTATATGCAATCCCTCTATATTGTTTAATCGTTATAAAATGGATTGTTTATGACGATCTCTTCGACTTGATACGCAATAAATACAATCTTAATTCCACTCAAAAAAGAAAGTGTTTAACAGACATTTTAAGTTCTAGAGTTTTATACTTTATTTTATCAATACTATTACCATATATTGCATTCAATAGTGTTTTAAATGTGATTCTTTGCTGGACTATTTATAATGCAGTTTTTGGACTAATTTTAACATTAGTTTTTCAATCGGCGCATATCAACACTGAAACTACATTTTTTAACTCATTTAAGCCTGGCCCTGACGATTTTGTTTTACTACAACTTATGACAACCGCAGATTATTCCACTAAAAATAAATGGCTAACTTGGTATATCGGAGGCCTAAATTTCCAAGTGATACATCATTTATTCCCTACTATCTGTCACACACATTATCCTGCTATTCAAAAAATTCTTAAAGATACTCTTAAATCATATCCAACACTCACTTACCATGAGTTCCCCTCTTTTCATGCGGCGATAAAAGATCACTTTAAAGCATTAAAAATATTTCCAGCATGATGTATCAAGCTCAGATGTAAAGCTGTTTTTATTTAACGTGTCAACACTTTGCAATCTGAAGTTTAAATTAATAATTGATTGCCTCTTTTTGTAGCTAACTTGTAACAAGATGACATTCCTCTGACTGGTTTTTATACGCAACAACTTAAATCAGCGGTCATTTTTGACATAACCAGACTGATGCGTCAATGTTGCTACAGCCCATACCCTATCTATTTTATTGTCTTCATTAAGTTGCCAAATACCGCAAATACGTCGATATTTTAACTCATCTGTTTTCTTATCAATTGAGCTAGAGTAAAAATATACGCTAATAGTATTATTGCAGGCAACAAGCTTTTTAATTTCAAGAGTTGTGTTCGTATAATTTTCTTTTTTAAAACGAGACTGCTGAACAATTCCTTGATAATCTAGTGATACAGTGATCAGCTCATTTCTCTTGTAACGCTTCTTCCCCTCCATTCTCATAGAGTTCTTGATAACGATAAAATGTATCTCGTGAATAACCCATGAATTTACAGGCCTTTCATACATTTCCCAATTGCTTGGCTAATTCCAATAATCCTAACTTGGGTTTGATGATTTTTTGCGATAAACTTGTCTTTCTGACACTCCTTCAATGAGGTTGAAGATTTATTTTTTGTCGAATTGAATATTACTCCAATTTGACGTGAGTGTCAGATCAAATCTAAACCTTTACAATTTACAGCACCAGAGATAGAAAAAATTCTGATTTATTTATAGTGTTGCTCAAAAAGATGATTGGTATCTATAGAAGATGTAAACGAATCCATCTCATATTGGATAATTATGTTATTCATAAATCGAAAAAAGTAATGACCTTTCTTGCTCATGCTGGTGCTAAGATACGGTTGCATTTTTTACCTGCTTATTCGCCAAATGAAAATAATATTGAATGTCTGTGGAAACAAATGCATGATCATGTTACTCGCAATCATAAACATGCTGATGTTGATTTATTATTAAAGGATGTGTATTTCTTTTTAGATAACATTCAGCCTTTTTGCAAAACTAAATTTCTACGATTCGAATAGCTGCTTAGGAGTGTCCACGATGTAATGAAAGGTATTTAGAGAGTTTGTTATATTCACAAAGGCTCTGCTTATCCTCTGCCAACATATACAGTTCATCTGAATTAGATTTATTACCCTGTGCAAATATTTTCTTCATGCTTTGATTTATTTCATCTAACTTAGTTAGATTTTTAGTTTTGCAAACTATTTTGTTGGGATTCACACGTAAGCGACTTAAAAACCCCATACTAGAAAAAGAAAACTAAACCTGCAAAAGTA
>CAYGUK010000069.1:0-21151 GCA_964352985.1 uncultured Legionellales bacterium | reverse complement strand
TTGCTAAGCATGGCGCCAAACTTGTTACGGCTGTGGCTTCTGCGCGCGTGCCTAAATTTACAGTCATTATTGGCGGCAGTTTTGGTGCTGGAAATTATGCCATGTGTGGTCGCGCCTATAATCCTCGATTTTTATGGATGTGGCCAAATGCCCGAATTTCCGTGATGGGTGGCGAACAAGCTGCAAATGTGATGGCGCAAATTACACGCGATAAAAAAATAAAAGATAATGAAAATTGGCCCCAAGATGAAGAAGAAAGTTTTAAAAATTCTTTACGTCAAAAATATGAAAACGAAGGTCATCCCTATTATTCCAGCGCGAGACTCTGGGATGATGGTGTCATCGATCCACTTGATACACGACAAGTTTTAGCCTTAGCCATTTCCGCAAGCCAAAATGCACCGATCACCGATACAGAATTTGGCATTTTCCGCATGTAAAAGGATGTGATGATGAAAGAAGAAAGTCCAATATTATTTTCAACACAAAATAATATCGCAACCATTACGCTTAATCGCGCTTCTCAACACAATGCGTTAAACGATCAACTGCTTGAAATGTTAAATAAAGCATTAATCGATATTAATAACGATGAAACTATTCGAGTTGTAATTATTAACGCAAATGGTAAAACCTTTTGTGCTGGCGATGATTTAAAAACCATGCATAATAATGTCGAAATTTCTATTGAAGATAATTTTTCCCATGCGTTACAAATTGCTGATATGTTATATCGCCTTTATTGTTTACCCAAACCAACGATTGTAGCGGTAAATGGCCATGTCTATGGTGGTGGTATTGGCCTTTTAGCTTCAGCGGATATTGTCATCGCGAGTGATAAAACCGCTTATGCTTTTACCGAAGTGCAGTATGGTATTATTCCGGCAATAATTAGCCCCTATGTGCTAAATGCCATCGGTGCAAGACAATCACAACGATATTTCTTAACCGGTGAAAGTTTTACTTGCCAAACTGCAAAAGACATCGGCCTGGTTCATGAAATTGTGCCCGCAAAAAATTTAACAAAACATGTTAATCAATTAGCACAAAATTTATTAAAAAATGCCCCGCTTGCTACACGCAATGCCAAAGGCCTGATTCAACGCTTAATTAATAAACCTTTAAACCAAGATATTAATCGAGACAATGCCATGCGCCATGCTAAATCAAGAGTCAGCCAAGAAGGCATCGAAGGCATTTCAGCATTTATCGAAAAAAGACAACCTAACTGGAATTTTGCAGATGAAAAAAATTAACACGATATTAATTGCTAATCGCGGTGAAATTGCGAATCGCATCATAAAAACAGCAAAAAAACTTAACATTAAAACCGTTGCGATTTATTCTGACTTCGATAAAAATGCACTTCATGTTAAAAAGGCTGATAGTGCTTTTTATCTTTCTGGAAAAACCATTGCAGAAACCTATTTAAATATCGATAAAATTATTGCTATCGCCAAAAAAGCCAACGTTGATGCAATTCATCCTGGCTATGGTTTTTTATCTGAAAATGCGCATTTTGCACAAAAGGTTATTAAAGAAAATATTATTTTTATTGGCCCCTCATCAGAAGCTATCACTAAAATGGGTTCGAAAGCGCATGCGAAATCGCTGATGTCAAATGCTAACGTTCCCTTAACACCAGGTTATCACGGTGACGATCAATCTGAAACAACACTTATCAATGAAGCTAAAAACTGTGGTTTTCCAATTTTATTAAAAGCCGCCAGTGGTGGTGGTGGAAAAGGCATGCGTATTGTCAATCATGAACAAGAATTAAAAGACGCAATAATGGGTGCTAAACGCGAAGCAAAATCAAGTTTTGGTGATGATAGGCTCATCATCGAAAAATATATTACTAATCCTCGTCATATTGAAATTCAAATTATGGCCGATAATCATGGCGAAGTGTTGTATATTTTTGAAAGAGATTGTTCTATTCAAAGACGCTATCAAAAAATTATCGAAGAAGCACCCGCTCCTTTTATGACAGACGATTTACGCCAACAAATGGGCCAGGCCGCAGTCAATGCCGCAAAAGCGATTAATTACAGCGGTGCAGGTACTGTTGAGTTTTTATTAGATAGTGATGGTAAATTTTATTTTATGGAAATGAATACTCGGCTTCAAGTCGAGCACCCCATCACAGAAATGATTACACAATTAGATTTAGTTGAATTACAAATTCATGTCGCAGAAAATAAACCCCTGCCTATCAATCAACAAGATTTAAAAATACAGGGCCATGCTTTTGAAGTAAGAATTTATGCTGAAGATCCAGCAAATCACTTTTTACCCTCTACCGGACTCTTACAATTTTGCGAATTCCCTAAAGAAAATCAACATGTCAGAATTGATACCGGTGTCACAACCGATGATGAAATCAGTATTCATTACGATCCCATGATTGCCAAATTAATTGTTTGGGATAAAAATCGTGACTTAGCTTGTCAGCAATTACAACATGCCTTGAAACAGACGCATATCATTGGTTTAAAAACTAATATCGATTTTTTAAGTCAAATTGTTGCTCACCAAGCTTTTAGAAGCGCTAAAATAAATACTCATTTTATTGCCGATTATTTTTCAACGATCAATGCATCAAATAAAACCATCACGTCAGAACATCTCGCCGCTGCTTGTTTATATTTTATGGTAAATCAAGAACAACACAACTCACCCTGGCAACAACAAAATGACTGGCAGATAAATCTTCCCGCCACTCGAAATTTACGCTTTATTATTCAGGATCAAGTGACGCCTGTTTCGATTACCAAAGAAAGTAATCATTATCAAATTGCATTTCAAAATCAACAAATTCGTTGTCATGGTTACTTTGATGAAAAACTGTATTTTACTGTTAATGATCAAAATTTTCGTGCCACTATTATTCGCATTTCTGATTGCCTACATATTATTATCGACAACGAACTTATCTCCATTGACCTTTATAATCCCACACGCTTTTATCAGCATAGCGATAAAGTCAGCGGCTTATTAACATCCCCTATGCCAGGAACAATTATTTCAATTTTAACTAAAAAAGGTGACAATGTTGTACGTGGGGATAAACTATTAATTATGGAAGCGATGAAAATGGAACACACCATTGAAGCGCCAAACCCAGGTATCGTAAAGGAGATACATTACAACGTTGGTGATCAAGTTGCTGAAGGCGTAGAATTAATAAAAATTGAGGAAACGAATTAATGTCATTGCCCCATAAAGTAAAAATCGTTGAAGTCGGACCACGTGACGGTTTGCAAAACGAAAAAGCCATTCTCCCAACTGATATTAAGTTACAATTTATTCAACAATTAATCGATGCCGGTATCTCATCTTTAGAGGCAACCAGTTTTGTTTCACCCAAATGGATCCCCCAAATGGCCGATCAACGTGAAGTCACAATAAAACTTCCGAACAATTCACCCACAGAGTTTTCATTTCTTGTGCCTAACATGAAAGGCTTCGAAACCGCATTAGAATTAGGTGTCAGAAATATTGCTATTTTCACTGCCGCGAGCAATACTTTCTGTCAAAAAAATATTAACTGCACGATTACAGAAAGCTTAGCAAATTTCAAATCGATAGCAGCTAGAGCAACAAAAGAAAATATTAAAATACGGGGCTATATTTCCTGTATTGCAGGTTGTCCTTATGAAGGTCAAATTGATCCTAATGTCGTTGTGGATGTCGCCAAAGCATTACACGATTTAGGTTGCTATGAAATTTCCCTCGGCGATACAATTGGTGTGGGGACTGCTGAACAAATCAAACATATTATCGAAAAAGTAGCGGCAGAAATTAATTTAAGTCAACTTGCAGGCCATTATCATAATACTTATGGACAAGCACTCGCTAACATTTACGCATCATTAGAAGTCGGTGTAGCTATTTTTGATAGCTCAGTGAGTGGTCTTGGTGGTTGTCCTTATGCGAAAGGTGCAAGTGGCAACGTTGCTACTGAAGATGTGATATATTTATTGAATGGATTAAATATTACAACTGGCATTGATTTAAATAAATTAGTGCAAGCAGGACAATTTATCGATTCGCATTTAAACCGTGAGTCACAATCAAATGTGGCTAAAGTGTTAAGGAAAGATCATGGAGCAACGCTTACATAGTTTGGGATTAAATTCAGAAAAAATAGATAAAATATCAACTCTACTCAATACCATTCAAGATAAAGCACAATGCTTTAATCAAATATGTAAAAATATATTAAGCAAGGCAGATGGGTTTGAAGTTTATTTAACAATATTTTCCTCACTCTTTCCTGATCTTCGTGGATTTGCATATTTACCTGATGAAGAAACTATTGCTACTGCAAATATTACAAAAATAATGCGCGAATTAAATATATCAACTTATCCAGAATTTTTTAATTGGGCTAAAGAAAATCGTTATGAATTTTGGGATAAAAGTATTAAAGCATTAAATATTAAATTTGCAACACCCTATTCTTCAATTTGTGATAATGATGATGTCACGAAACCCAATTGGTTACCTAACGCAAAATACAATATTGTCGATAGTTGTTTTAATGCCAATCCAACAAAAAATGCTATTGTTACTCAAGATGAAGGCGGAAAAATTACGCATTGGTCTTATCAACAATTATCAGAAAAAATAAATCGTATAGCAAATGGCTTAGTTAACCAAGGATTTAAGCCCGGCGATACCATTGCAATTGATATGGTGATGACAGCTGATTCTGTGGCGATTTATTTAGGGATCATCAAAGCAGGCTGTGTCGTTATTTCGATCGCAGATAGTTTCGCGCCACCAGAAATTGCAACTCGATTACGCATTGCAAAAGCTAAAGCGATATTTGCTCAAGATTATATTTATCGTGCTGGAAAAAAATTACCACTGTATCAAAAAGTTTGTGAAGCTAATGCTCCACGAATCATCGTCGTCCCTGGTGACGAAAAAACAGATTTAAATTTAAGAGAACAAGATATTTATTACGATGAATTTTTAGATAATAATACTGCTTTTGATTCAGTCATCAATAATGCCAAAACAATAATTAATATTTTATTTTCATCAGGTACAACAGGCGATCCTAAAGCCATTCCTTGGACACAAACCACGCCGATAAAAGCCGCAGCCGATGGTTTTTATCATCAAAATATTCAAACAAATGATGTTATTGCTTGGCCTACTAATTTAGGTTGGATGATGGGCCCTTGGCTAATTTTCGCCAGTTTAATCAATCAAGCTACGATTGCATTATTTACAGGTGCGCCAATGGGGCAAGAGTTTGGTCGATTTATTCAAGATGCCAATGTGACTAAGTTAGGTGTGATTCCAAGTATCGTAAAAACATGGCGTAATTCTAGATGTATTGAAGACGTTGATTGGTCGAATATTAAATGTTTTACCTCTACTGGTGAATGTTCAAATAGTGAAGACATGTTATATTTAATGTATCTTGGAAATATGAAACCCATTATTGAATATTGTGGTGGTACAGAAATCGGCGGCGCTTATCTCAGTAGTACGGTAATAGAAGGCAATATACCCTCAGCTTTTTCAACACCTACCTTGGGATTAGATATCCTTTTATTAAATGAAGATAAATCAAAAAGTGAATTAGGCGAAGTCGCCATAATTCCACCCTCAATTGGTTTATCCAATGAATTATTAAATCGCGATCACCAAGAAGTTTATTTCCAAGATATGCCTAAGGGTCCGCATGGTGAAGTGTTACGACGTCATGGCGACGAATTAAAACGCTTAGATAATGGCTATTATATTGCTGAAGGTCGTGCCGATGACACCATGAATTTAGGTGGCGTCAAAACAAGTTCTGCGGAAATTGAGCGTGCATTAAATCAAATACCAGCCATCAACGAAACAGCAGCCATTGCTATTTCACCACCAGGTGGCGGTCCAAAACAATTAATCATTTATTGTGTGTTATTGGAAGAAATTGAAAAAAACATATTATTAAAACAATGCCAAGATATCATCAAAACACAATTGAATCCTTTATTTAAAGTACATGATCTTGTTTTTATCGACAAATTACCACGTACCGCCTCTAACAAAGTCATGCGACGTGTGCTAAGAGATCAATATATCGCACAGTAAATTGTTACTTAATAATATGTCGGACTCTATTTACGAAAAAAATTTTCTGAAAATAACCGCAAGTGATATCACTGCGGTTATTTTTATTAAAATCTATCATTACAATCAATGCGCTTTTATCTGGGTTACGAATATTAAGATAGTTGCTATTGGCCTAGGGTATATTTAGCGTTAGTATAAAGCTCTCATCCCAGATAAAATAAACTCAAATTGGAGGCTTAAGACGACTATGTCAAATGATCATCGTGATGGTTATAAACGTATAGCCTATGTTTTTCAAGGTGGCGGTGCATTGGGTGCATTTCAAGTAGGTGCCTACAAGGCCTTGCTCGAAAAAAATTATCAACCAGATTGGATCTGTGGTATTTCAATCGGCGCAATTAATACGGCTATTATTGCCGGCAATCCACCCGAAAAACGCTGGGATAAGTTACACCAATTTTGGCAAAAAATTTCAGTTAACACATCGCCTTTTCATTGGCTTTATTCAAATCATTTTCCTAAAATTCATAATCAAATAAGCGCAAATCTTTCGATGATGTTTGGCTTAGATGGATTTATTAAACCAAGAATTTTTAATCCTTGGTTTATACAAAGTGACACACCCGATAATATTAGTTTTTATGATCCAGCCCCACTTTACGAATCGTTAAATGAATTAATCGATTTTGATTATTTAAATAATGGTCTCATTCGAATTAGTCTTGGTGCTGTTGATGTTGAAACAGGATTACTCATTTATTTTGATAATCAAAAAATTCATATCAAGCCCGAACACGTTATCGCGAGTGGCGCCTTACCACCCAGTATGCCTGCTGTAAAAATTAACGGCCGATATTATTGGGATGGAGGTGTTCATTCAAATACACCATTAAGTTTAATTTTAGATGATACGCCAAGAGTGGATACACTCGTTTTCATGGTTGATAATTTTAGTGGAAAGGGTGTCACACCACATTCGATGGATGGGGTATTAGAAAGAGCGAAAGACATTCGTTTTTCCAGTCATTCACAACGTCACACACGTCTTCATATGACTCGTCACAATTTAAGACGGGCAATTGCAAAAATCGAAGATAAATTAACTGAAGAACAGAAAAAAGATCCTGAAATCCAAAGAATACTAGAATTAGGTTGTACTTCTGCAATTCATATAGCCCATCTAATTTATCGTTCACCAACGGGTACCGAGTTGCATAGTAAAGATTATGAATTTTCAGATTTATCAATTGATCGTCGTTTGAGTGATGGTTATCAACATACCTTGCAGATGATTAATGATAACCGTAGCGATTGGATTGAATCTGTAAAATCCAAAGGCATTAAAATTTATACCGAAGATAAGGAGGAACCTTATGCCGAAGAGCTTAAATGATGTAAAATCATCTTTTGCCATGCCAATAAGCAGTGTTGCTTATCCTAGAGGCCCCTATAAATTTGTTAATCGCGAATTTTTCATTTTTACTTATGAAACAGATGAAGACGCGTTAAAACAATTTATTCCAGAACCTTTAGAATTTGATAAACCGATTGTGAAATACGAATTTATTCGCATGCCAGATTCCAGTGGTTTTGGTAATTATTGTGAATCAGGTCAAGTGATCCCCATTAAATATCAAGGTAAACCTGGCAACTATACGCATGTCATGTATCTCGATGATCATTCTCCGATTGCTGGCGGTCGCGAAATTTGGGGATTCCCCAAAAAATTAGCCCACCCAAAAGTCGAAATCCATTCTGATACCATTAATTGCACCTTAGATTACAGTGGCACACGTATCGCACAAGCCACCATGGGATTTAAATATAGCGAATTAGATAAAAGTAAAGTTTTAGCAAGCTTAGCTGAACCCAACTTTCTCGTTAAATTAATTCCCCATGTTGATGGTACGCCACGTATTTGTGAATTAGTGAAATTTTATATCACTGATGTCAATTTAAAAGGCGCCTGGACAGCACCCGGTTCATTAGAATTATTTCAACACGCACTCGCACCAGTTGCGGCATTGCCTGTTAAAAAAATGATTAGTGCAACTCATCTTTTAACAGACTTAACACTTCCTTACGGTGAAGTTGAATTTGATTATTTAGGATAATTTTTTTAATTGATAACAACAAAAGTTAGATTTTTATTCTATCTTTTGTTAATGAAAACTAATGCTAGGAGAATATGATGAATCTAAAAAACAAAGTTGCTCTAATTACCGGATCTGCCTCTGGAATTGGACGCGAAATCGCCGAAGTATATGCTAAACATGGCGCAAACGTTGTTATTGCAGATATTAATTTAGATGCCGCAGCACAAACGGCTGATGAAATTAAGCAAAAACATAAACAAGACACGCTCGCAATTAAAATGGATGTCACCAATAAAGAAGAAGTTGATAATGGTGTAGACGCAATTATTGATAAATTCGATAAAGTGGATGTACTAATGAGTAATGCGGGTATTCAAGTTATTTCTGCGTTTTTAGATTTTTCTTATAAAGATTGGCAACGTGTTATCGATATTCATTTAACGGGTGGTTTTTTAACTGCGCAAGCTTGCATGAGACAAATGGCTAAAACAGGTGGTGGCTCAATTATTTTTATGGGCTCAGTCCACTCAGTAGAAGCATCACCTAAAAAATGCGCCTATGTTGCTGCCAAACATGGCTTAATGGGATTAATGCGTTCTATTGCTAAAGAAGGCGCACAATATAATGTAAGAGCCAATTTAATTGGTCCAGGCTTTGTGAAAACACCGCTTGTTGAAAAACAAATTCCTGAACAAGCAAAAGCACTTGGCATAAGTGAAGATGAGGTCGTTAAAAAAATCATGCTTGGCGAAACGGTCAACGGTGAATTTACAACAACAGATGATGTTGCTGAATTAGCATTATTTTTAGCAGCCTTTTCCACCAATGCATTAACAGGCCAATCTATATTAGTTTCAAATGGATGGCACATGCAGTAGTTTTATTGATAGTTTGTATATCACGCTTAAAATTTTAATTTTTTAAGCGTGATATATCTTGTTTTATTTGTCTATATTTGGTCTTTTCAAATCATTCATACTACTTTTCACTTAGAAAAATAAGGATATTATTTTACTCTTATTTTTTTATATAATTTACTTATAATAAGTTTATTTGAGGAAAAACATTGTTTTCACGAATAATTAATCAAATTCAACGATTTTCTTCATCAGTATTAAATTATCATCTACTTCAATCATTCCAATATCTTTTACAGAAAAATCATCATCGAAATAATGGTCGAGTTGCAATCCAGTTAAATCATGACAAAGGATTTTTATGCAAAATAAAATTAAAACATTCTCATGTTATTATTGGGAAGGCTTGTATTTCAGATTTTTCCAAAAAACAAATGATCACTGATGTGAAATCCACTTCTGCTCTTTTAATTACAGAAGCATTACAAGCAATAACAAAAAAATGTCCCAAGGGATTTTGCACGTTTCTCTGCCCTTATGAAATCTTCGAACCCATTTTATCATCAATAATACCTTCATTTAAGTTAAATGCTTCACATATTGTGTTATTAGAAGTAAGTATTTTTGATGGAAAAATTTATCAAATAGCTTTTCACGATTCATCCAAATATACATTCTCTAGTTTTTATCGCGAAAACGCAAAATTGCGATTGCAAACTGAACTTAAAAACATACCCTTTAAACGCAGTAAGATTATTATTAACTATTATAATTATAATACTCAAGGACAAAATAATAGTTGCGGGTATTATGTTCATTTTACTTTAAGTTTATATTTATTAGCAATTATAAAGGAATCATCCAATTCTGAAGCTAACGTACTTCAATTTCTAAGTGGTATAAACAAAATTGCTAGCAATGTGCAAATCACTCTGCCAAATAAAATGATAATTGATTATTATATTTCATTTATTAAGAAACTTATTAACGATGACATCGATATTCCGTATTGTCTCGATTTATCAAATATATTAGAAGAACGATTAAAACAAACTCATGAAGGACAAGCAGACATAAAAGCAGGCTTTTAAATAACAACCAAGGCAATCTACTCGTTAAGATTTAAGCAAAAGAATCGACGGTATTATATCTGGGTAACAAAACCGCAACAATTGATAAGCAATGCCAGCACGTCCAGTCATTAAACCAGGAGAGGCATCTAGTGGAAGACCATCTGAGCATGCTGTATCATTTTTTAAATAAACTAAACAATTACTTAATATTGTTGATAATTGCGCTTGATACTTCGACTGTTTACTATTTAAAAGTAATTCTAAATTACCAAGGTTTCCGTGGCACAAATTAAATGTTTCATTAAAACCTTCACGCAGGGTTGTTTGAATCGCAATATCGATATCATCTTTTACTTGATTGAGTTTAATACTCTCTGCTAAATCAATTCTACTTAATCCAATACCCGCTGCACCATGACACCAAGCAGAAACCCAACTATCTTGTTTTTCAGTCATATGATTTGGCCAATTTTGTTTAGAATCATTAAAATGCTTTTTTTCATATTGCAGGGCTTCATTAATCCAATGAATTATTTTCTCTTGTGCTGGTAAAATTTTTCGGCATTTTGCAAATGCCCATAATATACCAGAAGTACCATGGGAAAAACCGAGCCAAGGTTTTTCATCATTTAAATATTTTCCACACTTTGGCATTTGATTCGGATGTGGATAAAGCAACAAGATGCGATCGACACAAGACTGAATTAAAGTAAGAATTTGTTTATCGTTAAATTGATGATACAGATTAATCAAAACAATAATACAACCAGCATTACCCGACATAATATCAATTTCTTCATCTTGATTAATTAATTCTGGCAAGATTGCAAGAATATCGTAGATAGCATTTTTTAGTGAATCATCATGCCACAATTTATATAAACATAGTAAACAATATAAGAAACCACTTACGCCTTGAAATGCACCCGTTTTTGTTGTGATTGCTTTTAATGAATAACGGTTAATTTGATTGATTAATTGATCGCAACATTTTTTTGCTAAAGTCAAAAACTGTTTATTTGAAAAAATCACATTGCCATAGGCAAATACCAAAGCAATGCCCGCTATCCCATCATAGAGTTCATAATTAGTGAATTTTAAAATAGCTTTATCTTTCATTCCAACCTTATTAATTTGCGGCCAAATAAATTCAGTTTTATTGAGAAAAGCTTCTTGTTGCAAAAATGATAATTGTCGATAAGCTTCACTTAATGCTGATGATTGTAACTCAGCAATAGAATGGTGATGGTTTTTTAATTTAATATTTTCTGCTTTATTTAGGGTATAATTATCAGCCATGAAAGTTAAATGTAATAATCTTTTTTGTTGCTGCAAATCAAGCAATGAAAGTTGATGTTTTAGTTGAAACTCAAGTAATTCCCAACCCGAATAACTAACTTTCACATGTTGTTTTTGCGAATTACTATTATAAATGATCTTATCTTCTATTTTTGCATGAAAGCTCGGAATATCACCCTGTAATAAATCATTTATTTCACTATCAATAAGTGAATTATAATCTTTTTTATGTTGAAATCGGTGACGCAACCAAGCAAAATACGCCAGTCGTTTATCTAGAGATTTTAATAAACTCGGATGATAACTTTCTTCTAATAATTTACCATACTCATTTGTCGGTCTAATTAATACGCGGGTGTTGGCATGTTTAAACTGATAGAATAACCGATATTCTCCCCACAATTCATCTTGATGCTTGAGTAAAAGATGATAGCTTTGTTCAAAGCCTTGTTCAATTTCAGTAATATAATTTTGATATGGTATTGATTGACCATTATGTTTTGGTATATTTTTTTCTGGATGTAAATAACCCTCAACACGTTCTAATTTCATTTGACAAGTTCCCGCGTTTTGCCAAACCATACTACGATAAATTGCATTTTGTTTTGTCTTTGTCGCTAAAGGACTAATTTCCAAACCAAGAGTTAAATTATTTGAGAAAAGTCGAGAAGGTAAAAGCCCAGTTTGAGTAATATAAAAATTAGGGATCGGTTCTTTATTAGAATCAATAATTGGTTTTAACATACATTCATAATCAACAATAACTGGGTATTGCCCACAAGCGATCACATTTTCATAATGTAAATCATGGGCACGCACTAAGTGACATAGCGCTAAGAGTGAGCCGAAACAAAAATAATAGGATTTAATGTCTTCTAAGCTTTGACAATTTTTATATTCAATAAATTCACACCACCCATAATTTTGTTTATTAATGATTTTAATTGTTAATAATGGCTGGGAAGCATATTCATTAAACCACGTAATTAATTGTTGAAATGTAAAATCAATATCAAGCGAACGAGGTTTATAAAGAATTTTATTTTTATTATGAAAATAAATTATCGCGACAGCACGTCCTTGATTATGCTCATCACCTGAAAATTGAATTTTATTAATATTAAATGTTTTTGTTTTAGGTGAAAAAAACATGTTTAATATGGAGTTTTTATCTTGATTAATTCGTATTAACAATTCATTCATCATGACTTGATAATACGTTTTTCGCTGTTGTAAGAGTTGTTGCAAAATAGGATATTTATCTAATAACTTATTTAAAAATTTTTCATCTTGTAAAAAATCCACAAATTGACAAAATCGTTTCTCACTAGTATTTGCATTTAACACTCCTTGATTTCTGCTTAAATGCATTTCTACAACTAATGTAGGTAAGACTATTGGACTCAATATTCTTATCATATCTTGAAATATTTGATCTTGAAGATTTTCAAGAGACATGACATCGAGAGATTTGTTAGCTAAAAATTGAAATATTTCGACGAATTGAGGTAAAAACCCAATAAGCAAATGTGATTCCTTACTGGGCTTTTTTAGTAATTGAGTTTGATATTGAGAAAGAAGTTGTTCCTTATTCAGAGATACAACGACTCCAACATGATGGCGAGGTCGGCCATGCCTCTGCGCTAACATCATCGATTTCGAGAATTGGCATTTCAACGTCACCTAGCACGTCAAGAATAATTTTACTATCTTGTTGTTGGCATTGAGAATCAAGAATTTCTACACTCATCAGGACACTCCATCTATCAGTTGGTTATTACTTGAAAATTTTATAATAATACATTATTTTTAATTTTTATACACGATAACTATTATAAATATTAGCGGTAACAAATTAGGGTTTTTGCACTTTTGATTGAAAATATGTCGAAATATACCAACATTTTCAGGGTGTTAAACTAAAAAAATCAATCTGAGACAGAAAATACTAAAATCACATTACCGTCAAACAAATCCACTACAAAAAAATTGAAATGGTATTTTTAGGATGGGAACGTTTATTCAAGCAAACTTATATTATAATCTCAGATGTCCCACCAGAGAGGATATGTTGATTTTCATAAATGGTAATTTTAGTGGAAAAGGACTCACCACCGTCCCTTAAAAGGGATGTTAATATTCTTCAGAAAGGTAAGTATAATTCACATTAATTAATTTTTTTCGTTTTTTCTAAAGAGCTATAATCTATGAAAATATCTATTATTTTTTTTTCCTGTCTAATTATGCCTTTGTTCAGTTTTTCATTGCAACAAAAAGCTGTTCTCGATAGCAAAACTGCAGAAACATTAATAGCAGGTTGTGTTCAATATCAACAAAAAGAAAAAATCCCACCTATGGGTATCGCCATTGTTGATGATGGCGGCCATCTCATTGCATTTTTACGCCAAGATGGCGCCATAAAAACAGCCATTTTAATCCCTATTAATAAGGCAATTTCGGCAGCATTATCCGGACGTCCTAGTCGTTTTTACAAGGATATTGCTTTTTCAAAAAATGGTCATCTTGGCGTGAGTCCGGGACTAGCATTTCAACCAAATGTCACCACGCTTGCAGGTGCTTTGCCAATTATAGTAAATGGCAAAACAATTGGCGCGATTGGTGTGGGAGGCGGCAGTGAAGATCAAGATGAAAATTGTGCAAAAGCAGGTTTAGCATTTGCAGCACAAGATTTAACAGTCACCGGGCTTAATACGAAAAAATAAGTTTAAATTATAATAATAATTTCCTGTGAACTTAAATTAGGAGAATTAAAATGATTCGTTTAATTTTATTGATGATATTGATAGGCTTATTTACAACAAGTCAAGCACTTCAATTATACTCACTTAATTTTAAAAATAACGATCGTTTACCTGATAACAATGTTTCATGTTACCTCAATCAAGCAAAAAAGAATCTTGTAATTGGTAATAATATAAGCCCTAGTTTCACTTGGAATGATATTCCCAAAGGCACTCAATCCTTCGTATTGGCCATGAAAGATCCAGATATACCCAAACTAACAGAAGCAGAAAGTAGTAAACTAAGAACAATTCCCAAAAATCTAGATAACAATGATCTAATAAACTATATTAATCAACATGAAATTGCTAAGGCTAATTTAGTCGCGCTATTTTCGAATAACCCAATTCATCGGTAATTTTATAAGTAGAATAAAAAAATAAACATAGCATTAAATTAAATTTTCTCTATCCGATTAAATTCTAAAAGTTAAGATTTTTTTTGAGTTAACATTTTTTAAACTTATTATTTTGATAAATCGGCCAAACTTTTCTTAGTCATATTTAAACCAAATATAAATAATATTGCGGTAATGAATCCTGTTGTTGCCATGACATAAAAAGCAATTGAAAAACTTGATGTATGACTAAATAAACCAGTAAAAAAGAAAATTATTTGGCTGCAAAAAGCACCGCCCAGATGCCCTAACCCATCCGTAATGGATAAACTCGTTGCGCGAATACGAGTGGGGAAATTTTCACCGGTATAAATATACATGATAGGAATAATTGTTGCGATTGTTATCGTGATCACAAAACCACACGTGATGATCACCATTGGCGTTGGGAATAGACCAATAATCAATAAGGTAATACTCCAAATAATGGCGGTAATAAATGCAAGCCATTTCCGTTCTAACCTATCGCAAATATAAACAGAAATTATCGAGCCAACAACAAAACCAATAGACGCAATTAAAATGAATTTAATACTGTTAGCTAAGGCAAAACCATGATGAACTAAAAGACTTGGTGCCAAAGTAAGCCACGCATAATTTCCAATATAATAAATAAACCAAATCAACACAAATAATGCTATACGTTTTAAAATTGTCACATTCAGAAAATTTTTTAATGAAACATCATGAATCATCGGATGCGTTTCAATTTTAGCTGGCTCTGGTAACGCTGTTTGCAATTTACTAATAGCCAAGGCTTCTGCTTTATTAATTATTTCTTCAGCTTCTGCAACTTGATTATTAATGACTAACCATCTCGGTGAATCGGGTAAATGTCGTCGTGTAAAAAAAATAATGCCCCCACCCAAGCCACCAATAAGAAATAAAATACGCCAACCATAGGCAAAATTAGGAACCAGCCAGTAGGAAATTAAAGGGATCACAGCAAACCCCATCATGCCACATGCAATCGCGATACAAGTAGAACGACCACGAACTTTTTCAGGCGCAAGTTCACTCATATAGCTTGTAACAGAATCAATTTCCGCACCAATCCCCATACCAGTGATAAAACGTAAAAATACTAGCCAAATAAAATCAAAACTAAACGCACACGCAAATGAACCAATAGTGAAAAGCAGCATCGAAAAAATTAATGCAATTTTTCTCCCTTTGTTATCTGCAATTCTCGAAATAAAATAGGAACCAACAATATATCCGATTAAACTACTCGTTATCGTCCAGGCTGCAGTTTGTAATGTAATGTGAAATTCTACTTCGATACGAGGTAAGGCAAAACCAATGGTTAAAATATCAAAAAATCCGAAAAAAAATCCAATTCCAATAATCAGATAGTAATGTTGTGGAAAAGGCCATATTGGGATCCTATCTAATCGAGCAATTAATTGACGTCCTTTTAATTCCTGTTCAATCATACGAATTTCCATTTGTGGATTTCATTAATATTTATAACATACAAATAATTTTCGACGCAAACGCAAATTTCATTTTTAAAAATTCCACGCTGAATAATACTTAATTCTCTATCATCAAACAATGTGATAATATCGCTATATCATGTCGAACCAAGGATGGGGCTGCGGTGTTTAAAAATCTCAACTTTATGTATTCGTTTTGCCTGAGATCCACATTTTGTTTCTTAATTTTTTGCTAATTCTTACGCAAATATCCCAACCACATCGAGTCAAGCGAATGCCAAGCCTTAGCGGATGAACTTGCAGAAAAAATAGCGACAATTGATCGATATCGTGAATCCTAAGTAAATTGGCAAGCAAGATTAGATCGATTGCACCAAGAATTTGGTTCAAGTAGAGCATTAACGCGTTCAATTTGACATGCTTGAGCAATTTTAAGTGACGCAGAAAGACAATTAAAACAAATTGAAGAAAATACTAACAATCCACCCACCTCGACACAATTATCAACTGCACGTAATAAAGTAAATCAACGGAAAAAACAATTAGATCGTTCATTAGACGTTGAAAGTAGAGTTGCAAATCTACAACAATTAATTGCCAGACTAAATCCCGAACGTCAACGCTTGAGGCGACATTTAGATAATCGTATTCGAGAATATTTCAATAAAGCCGATAGAGCTCCACAAGCTTGTGATTTACAGTTACCAAAATTTAATTCGGTGATAATAGTAATAGCTATCGCGTATTTTACTTATAAGTTCAATCGACCACTTCTGTTATGTATCGTTTAAAGTGAATGGACTCAGACCAGTAATCACTTGCTAATCCCGCTTTTTGTTTAAGATGAGAAACGAAATCTTTGGGATCAGGCAAACTTTCCCACACTGCAGGTAAAAAAGTAGCATGATGAGTGCCATCAATTAGAATTAAACCATCAACATTAGGATGTAATTTATTTAATAAATCTTGCTCATCTTCCACCGGAAAATTTTCTGGATCACTTAACACAGAAATATGTAACTGTATTTGCTGACGTTCTTCTGCCGTAATTGGTTTAAAACGTGGATCACGAAAAGCCGCATTAAAGGAATTATGAGCAACATCATAAACTAAGGGATGCATGGCTTCTAAGGTGCCAATACAGCCACGTAATTTATCATCAATTTCAATCGTCACAAAACTTGCTCTGACATGTTGTAAATTAGTATTGTAATCGGCGAGTTTTACTTTGAGCCAAGTCCCATGTTCTAATCCATGATCAATTGAACGATTTGCAATTGATAACATTTGTTGGCGTTCTTCTGCCGTAAATAAACTCATTCCTTCGCTCCTTCGAAAATGTGAAATGCACCATAACCAACAACACGATCACGGTCACCTTGAGTATCACCTGAATTTCTTAAATCTAAATTAACCACTTGAAAATTGCGACGTCTAGCCAAATTTAATAACCCAGAAATAGGAACGCGTCCACAAGCACTTTCATAATCTAGTTGTTCGAATTTTTTTTCGACAATCGCTTGTGTTGTTAACGCATCGACTTTTTTAGCTTGTTGATATTGCAAATAATGACTTAAATCAGAACTAATAACGATTAAAGTTTCATCGCCCCCCCAGACTTTTTCTAGTACTTCAGCGACTTCGGCGTGATCAGCATCCCCAACTAAAATAGGTAAAATTTTAAAATCATCTAATAAAATTTGTAAAAAAGGGAATTGTACTTCTAAGCAATGCTCTGAAGTAAATGCGACATCTAATTCTGAGACTTGTGGTAAACATAATATTGTTTGTTTTAAATGATTATCAACTGGAATATCACCTAAGGGTGTCGCAAAATATAAATAACTCGACACCGCTAAACGAGGAACAGGATAACGATGAGCTGGACCCAAAATGACAACTCGATTAATTGAAGATTTCATCGTCGATAAAAAAGCATAAGCATTCGCCGCAATTTCCCCGGAATAAATATAACCCGCATGAGGTGCAATAATCGCTTTAGGGTTTTCATTGGTAAACTTAGCTTTACTTAATAATTGCTGCACAGTTTGTGATAGCGCTTTTTTATCGCCAGGATAAAATTGGCCCGCCACTGAAGGTTGTTTTATTCGCGACATAGATTCACCCTTCTCTCGTTTATCGCTATAATATGATAAGTATACGCTAGTTAGTGTAAAAAAATGAATGGTAATTCACCGCCAGAACACTTTCCCACACAATATTGGCATCAATTAAATGATGGCCGTATTCAATGTGATGTTTGTCCACGAGCCTGCAAATTAAAATCAGGCCAACGTGGACTGTGTTTTGTGCGCATGAATCATCAAGATAAAATTACCTTAACAACATATGGCCGCTCAAGTGGATATTGTATTGATCCCATCGAAAAAAAACCATTAAATCATTTTATGCCAGGCACACCCGTTTTATCATTTGGCACAGCCGGTTGTAATCTTGCTTGTAAGTTTTGTCAAAATTGGGATATCTCTAAATCACGCGAGCTCGATACGTTACAAGATAGTGCTATGCCAGAACAAATTGCCGCAGCGGCGATGCAATTAAATTGTCATTCAGTTGCTTTCACTTATAACGATCCCGTTATTTTTATGGAATATGCTATCGATGTCGCAAAAGCATGTCATGAAAAAAATATTAAAACTGTTGCTGTGAGTGCGGGTTATATCTGCCCTGCCCCTCGTATAGAATTTTTTAACGCTATTGATGCGGCGAATATCGATTTAAAAGCATTTAGCGAATCATTTTATTACAAAGTCACCGGCTCTCATTTACAACCTGTTCTCGAAACTTTGCAATATTTAAAACATGAAACTAAAGTTTGGTTTGAAATAACCACGTTATTAATTCCAGAAGAAAATGATTCTGAGCAAGAAATTGATGCCATGACAAATTGGATCCGTGAAAAATTAGGTGTCGATGTGCCATTACACTTTACCGCATTTCATCCAGATTGGAAAATGCGAGATAAACCCAGAACACCACCAACAACGTTAACTCGTGCACGTGAAATAGCACTAAAAAATGGATTACGTTACGTTTATACAGGAAACGTTCATGATACTTTAGGTGGCGCAACATACTGTCATCAGTGTGGTGAAGTTTTAATTGAACGAGACTGGTATGTGTTAGGTCAATATAATTTAGATCAACAAGGAAATTGTTTAAATTGCCAAACCCCTTGTGCTGGAATATTTTTAAATAAACCTGGCAACTGGGGAGCAAAGAGACAAATAGTCAGATTACAACGTTGAAATCACATTGAAAATAAAAATCGCTTAGGCTATGTTATCAAAGGGTTTAAATTTAAGGAAAAAAACGTGCGCGAAAAGTTAGGTAGAATAATTGAGTCAACTTTTGTTCGTCATTTTATTATTACTATTATATTGATTAATGCGGTAACTCTGGGGATGGAAACATCACATCATATGAATGATCAATACGGTCATATCCTCCATATTATCGATACAATAATTCTATATATTTTTGTGGTGGAAATTTTATGCAAACTTTTTGCATTTCGATTTAAATTTTTTTCTAAACCGTGGAACATTTTTGATTTTTTAATTGTGGGTATCGCTTTATTACCCGCTAGTGGACCTTTCGCCGTTTTGCGTATTTTACGCGTATTACGGGTATTACTATTATTATCAATGGTCAAACGATTACGTTTTGTTGTAGAGGCATTACTTCAAGCCATTCCTGGAATCATCTCGATTATGGGGCTGATGGTCATTATCTATTACATCTTTGCGGTGATGGGCACACAAATGTTTGGTAGCGCATTTCCAAAATATTTTGGCGATTTAGGTCGCTCCATGTATACCTTATTTCAAGTGATGACATTAGAATCTTGGTCTTCAAATGTCGCACGTCCCATTATTAGTCTTTATCCTGCAGCATGGCTTTATTTTGTGTTGTTTATTTTAATTGGTACGTTCACGATGTTGAATTTATTTATCGGTATTATTGTTAATGCCATGCAATCACTCCATGAAAAAAATCAACACGATGAAACGGATAATATCAAAACGATCATTAGCAAAGAAACAGATATCCTAGAAGCAAAAATATTCCACATGCAACAGAGTTTGACTGAACTCCATAAAATGTTAAAAGATCATTGGGAGAAAGATGATAAAGTCTAGCTAATCAGGCTTGATTTAAAATCTATCATTTAATATTACGAATAAATTCGTTTCAAAAGGTATGAATGCCTCACTATTTAAAAGTCAATATAATAATATTTTATAAATACTTAATCTATATGATTATTCAATATTTAGTGGCATTACATAAAAAGCATTTCTTAATTCGATTAATGCTATGGTTTTTTATTATATGTTAATCACTGAAATCTTAGCCTTCTTTATCACTAATTCATCCGGGCTGATTTTATGGTTGAGCTGATAATTATCTAGCGTAGATGTATCCATAAAGTTATTCGCTTTAAAAGCCCAAGAACCTTGATAATCTGCAATAGGATCCATAATGAATACGGGTAAATCATTACTGGCTAAGTGGTTAATTTCAAAATCAGCAATCCCAATTAACATTGTTCGTGACGTTGTTGCTAAAGTTAAAATTGCTGACTGTCCAGGATTAAGGATAGGCGTATCAATCCCAACAAAAGATGTTTCTGGATTTGATGGGACAAATTTTACAAAAGTTATGCGCTGATTTGTCTTGTTAGTTATCGTAAGATTCATATTTTTACCTGCAGTATTCGCTGGAAAAACAGGGGTAATATAAAAGGCGGCAAGGGAAATGATTGTAAAAATTAAAGTTTTCATATTTTATACTCTTTTAAAATAATTAAAGAGCATCCATGCATGGAATTCTTATTAACAATTAATTATAAAACTGTTTTTTATAATTAACAATATCCTATTTTTTAGGGAGGTCATAACCACAATGAATATTAGGCGTGAGATTTTACGTTATAATTGCTGTTTTGTTGAGTGTCAAAATATGAAAAAGAAGGATAAAAAAAACACCGTAAAGATCGAGGTCATGTTCTCAATTCTTACGGTGCCCTGTGTGCCAGGGACAGTGAGACAAAAATGTGGTAAAACATAAGAACTAGGGT
>CAYGUK010000068.1:0-21176 GCA_964352985.1 uncultured Legionellales bacterium | reverse complement strand
TTGATAGTGATTTTTCCCAAGGTGAAATTACCAATAGCCATTTTAATCATATTGGTTTAGTCAGTGGTGGTGATGCGATTGACGTCAGTGGAACAAATATTTTAATTTCGAATACTGACTTTCAATCTATTCGCGATAAAGCTGTTTCTGTAGGTGAAAAAAGTTCAGTTAAAATAATAAATTCAACGATTAATTCAGTGGGAATTGGCCTGGTTAGTAAAGATGGTTCTACAGTCATTGCCAATAATATTCAAATCACGAACAGTCGATTTTATGATTTAATGGCATATGTAAAAAAACCAACTTATGGCAATGCTATTTTAAAAATAGTTAAATCATCGTTTAATGATAAAAATATTATCGCTCAAACAGGGAGTTCGATTTATATCGATAATAATAAAATTAAATCACAAGATCTTGATGTAGAAAAAATGTATAATACTTTTATGCATTCAGATAAACCGATTTAAAGGATGATAACGATGTCTGAAGATTTTCAGCAAGCGCGATTGGAACTGAAATTTGTCGGTGATGAAAGTCAACGAAATAGAATTATGTTGTGGCTTAAATCCCAAAAATTGTTATTTCAACGACATCATCCTAATAGAAAAGTTCATAATATTTATTTTGATACCCTAGATTTACAAGGATTTCATGACAATTTAGCTGGAATTAGTAGAAGAGAAAAATGTCGAGTACGTTGGTATGGAGAAGAAAATTGGCCTGTAGAATGTGATTTAGAAATTAAACAAAAACGAAATAATTTAGGAATCAAAAAACGCTATCCTCTTACACTAAGTTCATTAACACCAAATATTACCTGGCGTCAAATTATATCTTCACAACGCACCCCAGAGGTTCGCTATTGGTTGACTAAATTTCCTCAAACTATTTTAATTAATCAATATTGTCGAGAATATTTTGCTACAAAAAATGAATTAATCAGACTCACGATAGATTCCAATATTAAAGTTTTTGATCAACGTTATAAATTAAAACCGAATCTAACACGTTTATCTCGAACTTTTCCAAATCACATTATCATTGAATTCAAATTTGCAAAATCAGAACGTGACGTAATGCAAAATTATATTAATTGCTTTCCATTAAAAATAAGTCGTAGCTCAAAATATATAACAGGTGTTCGGAGTTTGTTACTTTATTAAAATGTGTTGGTACACTTTTTCAATATTCCATTTGTACATTAGTAAATTCCATTTTAAACATTAAGCATTGTCTGGGAATAGTATATACTAAGCCTCAATTGAAATTTGGAGTCAGAATAATGAAAGTAGCAGTGGTTGGCGGATCTGGTACCATCGGAACAGCTATCGTCAGAGAATTAAAACCTCGCCATGATGTCATTAGCATTGGTGCTAACAATGGTGATGTTAAAGTGGATATTACCGATCGTGCTTCAATTGAAGCAATGTACCAACAACTCGATGGTCTCGATGCGATTATTTCTGCAGTAGGTAAAGTCCATTTTGGATTACTCAATGAAATGACCGAAGAAAATCTTGCCTTAGGTTTGCAAAATAAATTAATGGGGCAAGTAAATTTAGTTTTGATAGGCCTAAATTATCTTAATGATAATGGCTCATTTACATTAACCAGTGGTTTACTCAATCATGATCCTATTAAATTTGGCAGTTCTGCAGCGATGGTAAATGGTGCGCTTGAAGGATTTGTTGTTGGTGCCCAAATTGAAATGCCGAGAGGGTTAAGAATAAATCTTGTTAGCCCTACCGTTATTACAGAAGCCATGCCTGCATATGAAGATTTTTTCAGAGGCTATGTGCCCGTCGATGCGAAAATTGCCGCTAAAGCTTATGCTAAAAGTGTTGAAGGCCTGCAAACTGGTAAAGTTATACGAGTAGGTTGGTAATTTATGCAGGGTAAAAAATCATTTCGTCCCTTTATTGCCGTGGTTGGAATTATTGTGTTATTTGTATTACCTGTGGTTATTGCTCGATTTGTTTTTGATAAACATTTAATACCGCAACATGAGCAGAACTATGGCACTTTACTAAAACAACATCAGCTGTTACAAAAGTTACCTTTAAAAAATAGTGACGAGAATGATTTTTCTATTAGTAAATTAAAAGGTAAATGGAGTTTGATTTATCTATATCCCGGTCAATGTGAACAATTATGTTTTCAACATTTATTTTATTTACGCCAAATTAAACTGTCATTGCATGATAAAGCCTCACGAGTAAACCGTTTGTTCGTTACTATGTCTCAATCTGATTTACCCCGACTAAAGGCGATTTTAAAACATGATTATCCTGGGACTTACCTTGCTTTTATGCAAGATAGTCAAATAAAAAATCTCGTGCCAAATAAATTTAATAAAAATATTGCCTTTCAAGATGGATTTTTGTATGTTGCCGATCCTTTAGGCAATATAATTTTAGGCTATCAAGCAAATGCTAATCCTGAAGGCATTTTAAAAGATTTGAATTTATTGTTATCCATTTCACAAATAGGTTAATTGAGATAAATCATGCAAAAAGCAGCCAATGAGGTTTTAACAAATACAACAAGACAACAATCCACTATTGCTGCTTATTGGGAATTATGCAAACCTCGAGTTGTCGCCTTAATGCTTTTAACCGCATTAGTTGGCATGCATTTAGCGGCGCCTGGCATGGTGCCTCCTCATGTTTTAATTTATGGGATCTTAGGTATCGCATTGTGTGCGGGATCTGCCGCTTGTATTAATCATATTGTTGATCAACGTATCGATATTAAAATGGGACGCACTAAAAATAGACCCTTACCCACAGGTAAAGTTAGCGCCAAGCATGCATTAATTTTCTCGTTAACGATAGGTATTGTTGGCTTTTTAATTTTGTATTTTTTAATTAATCAATTAACAGCAATTTTGACCTTTATTACATTAATCGGTTACGCTGTTTTTTATACGATGTTTTTAAAATATTTAACACCACAAAATATTGTTATCGGAGGTGCAGCCGGTGCCGCACCTCCATTATTAGGTTGGGTTGCTGTAACAGGTCATGTTGATCCATATAGTTTATTATTAGTATTAATCATTTTTATGTGGACGCCACCACACTTTTGGGCATTAGCGATTTATCGTCGTGATGACTATGCAAAAGCAAAAGTGCCGATGTTACCTGTAACGCATGGTGTTAAACATACTAAATTAAATGTATTACTTTATACAATACTCATGTTTGCCTGTAGTTTATTACCTTATGTGACTAGAATGAGTGGACTCATTTACGCCATAGGGTGTGTCATTTTAGGTGCGCGTTTTACCTATTGGGCAATAAAACTTTTTCGAAGTAATGATGATATGGTCGCGTTAAAAACATTTCGTTTTTCTATTATATATTTGTTTGTGTTATTTATTTTAATTTTAGTCGATCATTATTTTTTTATTGCTTTATGATACTTAATAATTTTTCACTGGTAAGATCGCTATAAAATTTTTTAATAATTTTACCTTCAGGATCGATTACATAAGTGACCGGCAATATCGTGACGTATTTGATCCCAATTTGTAAACCAGGATCATGTGTGAGCAATGGATAGTTTATATGATGTTTTTCAGCAAACTTCTTCAGTTTTTCTTTTGATATTCCATCATAATTGACGGCTAAAATAACTACATTTTTATTTTTTACGGCTTGATAGAAATTATTTAATTGTGGGATTTCTGCTAAACTTTTTTTATTCCAGGTAGCCCAATAATTTAAAATTATCCATTTACCTTGATAGGATTTTATTTTGGCTGTGCGACTAACTTCAGGTGTTTGTTGGCAGGCAACAAGCAATATAATACTCAAGTAAATTAGTAATTTTCTCATTATCAACCTTTAACATGTTCTTTAGGTAACATATAAATAATAGCTTGTTTGAGTTGTTCATCACTACATTCAAAACAACCACCGCGGGCGGGCATATTACCAATACCTTGATCGACTTGTAATACTAAATTATCGATATTTTTTGATAAATAGGGTGCCCAACTTTTCGCATCACCAATAATCGGCGCGCCGACATTCACGACCGGTTGGGCTGCATGACAGGTTTTGCAATAGTATTGGTAGATTTTCTTTCCAGCGTGTGGGTCATTTTCTAGTTGGCTCAGTGTGGCCTCGGGATTGTGGGTATTGGATGATTTGCTAATAACGTTTAATTGATATTGTTTATAGACAAAGAGACAAGGCAAAACGATTACAAAAATTAACACAATGATTATTAGAACAATATTACGATTTCTCGACTGTTTCATGTGTTTTCCCAATTTCCATCCCGCTCGATTTTGCGCTGCAAGGGAGCGCATTTGAATACTAACAAATCAATTCGTTTTTGTAAAAAAGTCGACAAGTGATTAAGAGAATGACTAAATACAATGTAAGATATGTCAGCGAGGCAGATTAAGATATATTATAAAATAACATATTATTTTTTATGATGAGGAACCTCAACAAATTCTCAGTGTCTACTTAATGAGTTGATAAAAATAAACCTTACACTTTTAAAATTTAAAATATAGTTTCAGAAAAATGAATTTTGCTTTGCTTAAAATGAAATGGCTATACCTTTAAGGTATGGAACTGTAAAAGTGCTTGTGTGTGAGGAAAAGTTTATGTCAAAACGTGGTTGTTCTAAGTCTTCTTATTCTATAGTGGGTTCCAATTCTGATGATGAAATTCATGGCTCTAAAGGGCATGATAAAATATATGGTCGTGATGGAAATGATATTTTAAATGGTGATGAAGGCAATGATCTTCTCTATGGTGGTGATGGCGATGATGTTTTAAATGGAGGAGAGGGAAACGATAAACTTTATGGTGATAGAGGAAATGATACCTTAAATGGTGGTAAAGGTAACGATACGATAATCGATTCGCACGGTGATAACATAGTAAATGCAGGTGAAGGGTGCGATTACATTTACACTTATTGTGGGAATAATATTATCGATGCAGGAACAGGCAATGACTACGTAAAAGTCGGTTGGGGCAATGATACGATTATTGCTGGTGAAGGACATGACTTTGTTTATGCTAAAGGTGGCGATAATAATATCGATACTGGCAGTGGAAATGATATTGTTTATGCTGGTTGCGGTGACGATATCATTAACATGGGCGATGGTAATGATTATTACCGGGGTTTTGGCGGAAATGATGTTATTAATATGGGGAACGGCAATGATATTGTTATTAAATACGATGGTAACGATATAATTAATGCCGGTAGCGGTAGTGATTATGTTTATTCTGGATATGGTGACGATCAAATTACTTATAATGTTTTAGAAAATGAGGGTGATTTTGATATTATCCATGCTAGTAAAGGGCAGGATACATTAATCATTGATACGACTGATGTCGTGAGTTCACAAGATTGGTTTAAAAAAGCCCTTGCTGATTTTGAAGATTTTCTTAGTGATAATTGTGAATGGGATATTTTTGATTTTCGTGATTATGATCCGGAAGGTAACTTGCTTCAACTTAAGGTTAGTGGAATTGATAATCTAGTTTTGAATGTAACTTCGCCTGTTGTTGTTGAGCCAGAAATCATTATTGAAAGTTTAAATAATGATGTTGATGAGCATGCGCCTATTGGGACGTTAGTGGCGCATATTCGTGTCACTGATGCAACTGATCTACAATTTAGTTTAATCAATGATGGGGGCGGTGCCTTTGCCATTGATGCAGCAACGGGTGCAATAACAGTAGCTAATAGTGATTTATTAAATTTTGAAACACTTAGCGAATTTAATTTATCTTTTTCAGTGTTAGTTGATGGTGATGGTCCTTTTGATAAATCGTTTGTTTTAAATGTAAGAGATGTTAATGAAAACCCTGAAAATCTACAATGGTCTAACAACCAAGTTAACGAAGGTTCAGTGGTTGGCACAGTCGTTGGTGTAATTTCTTCTGATAATGATAATGGCGAAACACCGATTTATCGTTTACTTGATAATGCAGGTGGACGTTTTAATATCGATTCCGCAAGTGGTGAAGTCAGTGTTGCAAATTCATCATTACTTAACTTTGAACAAAATAATCAACATTCGATTATCGTTGAAGTTGATGATGGGACTGGAAATACTACTCAACAGAGTTTTAATATCTTCGTTAATGATGTTAATGAAAGCCCAGAAAACATTCAATTATCCAACAATCGAGTCGATGAAAATGCGACAACGGGTACTGTTGTTGGAATAATCAGTTCAGCAAATGATTTTGGTGAAACACCCATTTATCGTTTAGCGAATAATGCAGATGGTCGTTTTTCTATTGATGAGTCAAGTGGTGCAATAACTGTCGGAAATAGTGATTTATTAAATTATGAAATTACCAATCAACATTTTATTATTGTTGAAGTCAATGATGGGACAGGTAATATATCACGTCTTGAATTTGGTATTTCCTTAAATGATTTAAATGAAGATCCTTTTAACATTCAATTAAGCAATGATACTGTTACTGAAAATGTTTTAACTGGCACGCAAATTGGTCGCGTATCCAGTGAAAATGATTTAGGCGAAACAGCGAGATATTCTTTTAATGATAATGCAGGTGGTCGTTTTACTATTGATAGTGCTAGCGGTATCATTTCAGTTCTTGATGATACTTTGATTGATTATGAAAAAGCTGTGTCTCATTCAGTGAGTGTTTTAGTTGAAGATGGAACGGGACATTCCAGTCTGCAAGATTTCACTATCAATTTGCTAAATGTCAATGAAATTCCATTCAATGTGCAATTGAGTAATAATACATTACTTGAAACTGCGACAGGTGGCGTATTAGTTGGCGTAGTAACAAGTGATAATGATATAGGTGAACTCCCAACTTATACTCTTCTTAATGATGCCGTGGGACGTTTTCGTATTGATGCTACGACTGGCGAATTGTTTGTTAATAACGGTGTAAGCTTCGATTATGAATCGGGTTTCACCAATTTTAATATTAGTGTCAGAGCAGAGGATGGAACAGGGAATTTCTTTGATCAACTTTTCACAATTAATATCGAAGATGTGAATGAAGTACCATTAAGTATTCAATTGAGCAATCAAAATATCGCAGAAAATTCTGTAAATGGCTCCTTAGTCGGAACTGTATCTAGTATTAATGATATAGGCGAAGCACCTCAGTATAGTTTATTAAATGATGCGGATGGTCGCTTTGGCATAAATGCTATAAATGGAGAAATTAGTGTAATTGATGGTTCACGTTTAGATTTTGAAACTAATGCGCAGCATGCCATCCAAGTGTTAGTGGAAGATGGCACAGGACTAAGTAGCACTAAAGATTTTGTCATCGGTGTCACAGATGTTGATGAAACGCCACCTAGTACAATTACAATTTTCTTAGCGGGGAATCGTACAGATGAAAACGCACCTGATGGCAATTTTATTGGTCAAGCGATTGCCTTCAATGCAACTGGTGTGGTGACCTATAGTTTAAGTAACGATGCGGGTGGACGGTTTGATATTGACGCTAATCTGGGTTTTTTAATCGTAAAAAATGGGAGTTTACTTGATTTTGAAATGGCTCAACAGCATGCGATTACTATCGATGCGATTGATAGTAATGGTGCTAGAGGAAGTAGCACTTTTGCTGTTAATATTACAAATGTGAATGAAGCACCATGGGACATTTCGCTTGATAATAATGTTATTGCCGAAAATGTAGAAGTTGGTTCGATTGTTGGGCAAGTCTCAAGTCGCAATGATACTGGCGAAGTACCAAGCTATACTTTAATCGAAGATGCCGGTGGTCGTTTTAGTATTAATAGTACGGATGGGGTGATTTCTGTTGCAAATGCCACTTTAATTGATTTTGAAACAGCAACTTCACATTCCATTACTGTAAGAGTCTTAGATAATAATGGTCAATTAAGTAATCAAGATTTTACGATTAATATTTCGGATGTTGATGAAACCCAAGAAATTGCAAGTAATAGTCTAGCATGGAATGATATATTTGGGGGAGAACAAAATGATTCTTCAAGCACGAGCGATAATACGGGCCTCATTGCGGCTAATAATAGCACGCTAAGTGGCACTAGTGTTACAAATGATGATTTGCTACCCGTAAATCCTGATGTCATATTGTAAACTAGATTTAACGCCACATTCAGAGTGAAATGAATGTGGCGTGATTTGCTGGTGAATCTCATCGTTTATTATAATATAAATATTTCAGTAACATTTTTATTGTAAATTCGAACTATCAAAAATTAAAAAATAAGTTTGATATAAGGTTTGTTAGTAGATTAAAATTGAAAATTATCCAAATTAAATACTTATAAAAAGAATAAGTGACATGCAACATAAATTAAATTTTTAACAAATAAGGCCAATAAATGTTTAGAGTATCTAAACAAGAACTTGCATTCAGTTTACATCGTGTAAAAGAGTTAATTGATAGAGAAGGTTATCTTGCCGTACTTTTAAATGAATGTGTTGAAGCGTATCAGAAAAAATATCCGCAATGTCTTGTTTCTAAATTAATCAATGTTATTGATGAGGTGGATATCGAAGATGCCGTGGATAAAATAGCTGAGGCTATTCCTCATCTTTTTGAGTTGACAGATTTAATTGATCATTTTCCTATAGTTTTAAAGTTTGCAATAGTTGACAAAATTGATTTTACTGCATTTATACCGGAGGAAGAAGAATCGCAAATTAATAACAAGCAAATTTGTATTATAGATAGATATTTTACAGTATAGATCTATGGCATTCGATTCTTAATTAAAAAGTTTATCAAGTGATGGAAATTTACTGCTGGTTTTTTTTCGATAAATATCCTAAGTGTTTTTTATTGTTTTTTTTCAAGGTAATAAATCTACTTGAAATTCAGTTAAATTGCTTTATATTATGGCAACAATAACGATAAGATATTTAATAATAATAAAACTAATAGAATGAAATCAAAAGTTCTACTACATATTGCAAAGCTGGTTTTAAAAAAAGCACGAATCTTTGCCCCAATTTCAAGTAATAGAGAGCACCGTAATACCGCTAAATTATTGTGGCTTAATGCGATGAGAGCATCAAAAGATGACAGGGGAATTCGAGATTGGATTTTTACACTGACTTTGGACTTAGGGTTTACCGGGGATGATTCGGAAACATTAATTTTCATTCCAGTACAAATACAACCCCAAATAAAATTAGCAAGAGAAGATGGTTACATTAGTCTTTTAAATTTAAATGATTTTGTTTTTGATGAACTCTCTATTCCAGATGATAAGGTGAGACATAAAGATGGAAGTATTTATGGCTCAAAGCATCTACTAGAACGTGTTGCGAGAAATGTCATTAAATGGGGGATAGGAAACTGTTCTGATTTATCAATATTATCCTTAATTTTACTTATGCATTATCAGTTTGATTCATTAACTAGGCTTGCCAAAATTTTGAATGGAACCCCTATTGAAATAATAGCGTTAACAGGTTCTTTATCAGATGAAATTGAAGTATATATTGACGATCTTGATCAAGATGATGAAGATAACGATAATCCAGAATATGATCATGAATTTGTCGTAATAAATAGAACGCCTGGTAGTAAACTTAGAGATCCTAAGACTTGGGGAAACCCAACTGAAGTAATTATTTTAGACGCATGGACTAATGAATGTTATCCATTATCAGAATTGTTAGCAAATAATCGAACTATTGAATCGGTGAGATTAATTCGTGAAGGAATATATTTTGGCATAAGATGTGAAAATAGTTTTATTTTAGGTGAAGGACCATCACAACGATGGTTGAAAAAAAGTGCTGAAAAAGGCTATGACCAGAGTATGTTTCATTTTAAACATAAGCGTTGATTAAATATTATTTTAAAGTAATATAAAATTATTTGAGCAAACTGATTAATTTTTCCAAGTTTGTATTTTTTTCATTTACATCAATTGTAATATGACCTAGTTTTCTCAACTCTCTTGGTTTTTTCATATAATCATGGATAGCCAGGGGATGGCATGTAAGAAGCGTTTTTAACTCTGGCATCGTCGAAATAATATTTAACATTTTGCAATGTAAAATACTTTTGGTTGAACCTAAAGGCAAATCTAATATCGCTCTAATATGATTTTCAAATTGACTTGTCACTGTACCTTCAATTGTCCAATGGCCTGTGTTATGAACTCGTGGTGCGACTTCATTGGCGAGAAGTTGATTGTCTTTAGAGAAAAACTCTATGGCTAATGTGCCAATATAATTAAATTTTTCTAATAAAGTTTGAATATAAGATTCAGCTATTTTTGCCATGGGATCATTAGATTTATTTTCTGTTATTTTTAAAATACCATTTTCATGGAAATTTTGATTGATATCATAAAAGAATATTTCTGTTTTACTTCTTGTTGCAATGATTGAAATTTCCCGGTCAAAGGGAATGAATTCTTCAGCAATGCAATTGCTTATTTGTTCGGGTTGTAATTCAATTAATATTTTTTCATTCTTTATGACAACTTGATTACGGCCATCATAACCGAAGCGTCTTTTTTTTAATACGATAGGATAGTCATGTTTTGCAAGAAATAATTTAATATCTTCTAATGTTTCTACTTGTAAAAAATCATTAGTCGGTATATGGAGTTTGTTGAATAATTGTTTTTCTAATAATCTATCTTGAGTATAAGTAAGCGCATCTTTGTTAGGATGAAGAGGGCGTTTTGCAGAGATATAATTTAGCACCTCATTGGGGACGTTTTCATTTTCATAAGTGATCACATCGGATTCATCAATAAAAGGATCGAGAGTTTTTAACTGTTGAAAATCACCGTGAAATAATTTACCTAAACCATTCACACTGTGTTCTTTTGTGTTGATGAAAAAAGAAAATTCAATTCCAAGATGCATGCTTGATAATGCTAGCATTCGACTTAATTGACCACCACCTATAATTCCAACACGCATTATTTTTTTTCCTCAAGTGTTAGATTGTCTAAAACTGATTGTGTTTGATTTTCGCGATATGTTTTTAAATTTTTTAAAATATCATTATTATCGTTACTTAAAATAGCGGCGGCTAATAACGCAGCGTTAATTGCACCGGCTTGTCCAATCGCTAATGTTCCCACCGGAATGCCTGCAGGCATTTGCACTATAGATAATAATGAGTCGATACCAGATAATGTTTTAGATTTAATAGGGACTGCTAAAACAGGTAAATCCGTTAATGCTGCTATCATGCCAGGTAAATGCGCAGCACCGCCAGCACCAGCAATGATGATTTTAAAGTGAGAAGCACGAGCATTTCTCGCAAAATCATAAAGCAGATCGGGGGTGCGATGCGCTGAAATAACTTGTGTGTGATAAGAAATATTCAATTCTTTTAGTGTGTTAATCGAGTGTTGCATAGTTTCCCAGTCAGATTGAGATCCCATGACAACCGCTACATCATTGTTTCTGTGCATTATTATACACCTCTTGGTTACTTCATTTTGTGGACGATCATAGCTTTATCGGCCGAGTTTAGCTACATCTTACCCCTGTATAATGTATTGTAATGCTATTTCTTTATTAGCTTTAAATGTAAGGTGTGTGCTTGAGTAAATTAATTAGATTTGTGTGACAAATGATTTAGCGTTCAGTAAATGCATTTGTTTTTGCTTTTATTAATGGTTTTAATAAATAATCAAGGACAGATTTACGGCCAGTTAAAATATCCACATTGGCTATCATCCCGACTTTTAAAGGTAGTGGGCGTTTTTCGGTACCGAGAAAATTTTTATCTGTTCGCACTAATACTTCATAATAGACTTTTTGTTCACGATCATCTTCTTTGATGGTATCAGCACTAATATAAGTCACCTTGCCGTCTAATCCACCATAAATTGAAAAATCATAGGCCGTAAACTTAACTTTTGCTTTTTGCCCGATTTTTATAAATGCTATATCTTTGGGATTTACTTTTGCTTCAACGATTAAATAATCTTCATTCGGCACAATTTCCATGATATCCATTCCAGGTTGGATAATCCCACCAATAGTATTTATATGAATATCTTTAATCGTGCCATCAACAGGTGATGTAATGGTGGTTCTTTTAACTCTATCTTGCATCGAAAATAAGCTTTCAGCAATGGCATCAAGTTCACCTTGTTGCTTAACTAATTCAGTATGTGCGCGTTCTTCATAAGTATCACGTTTTTCTTCGATTTGACCTTTAAGCTCATTGACTTGTCTTTGTAATCTGAATAATTCTATTTTCGACATAACGCCTTGCTCAACCAAAGGGGTTGTCATATCTAATTCCTTGTTAGCTAAATTGTAACTGCGTTCCAGAATCTTGATTGAATCATTTAAGGCTTGTAAACGTTGATTGAATAAATTGGTTTCGCGTATTTTTATTTTGGGATGATCTTTTAATTCATCGGGAAATATAATCGAAGTTTTACCATTGGTTTCCGCTTTGAGTCTTGCAAGTGAGCCTAGTAATGCTAAATATTGTGCGCGTTGTTCGCGATATTGCGCAGCGAATCGGGTGTCATCGATGCGAACCAAAACTTGACCTTTTTTAACATCTTCCCCTTGTGACACTAATATTTCTGATAAGATCCCGCCTTCTAAGTTTTGTATTTTTTTGACTTCAGAAGGTGGAACAACTTTTCCTTCTGCATGAGTGACTTCATCTAATACCGCATATTTCGCCCAGAAAAATCCCACAACGAGTAATATAATCAAAACATAAAGTAGGGCCGAAGCAAATGGGGTTCGCTTAAGTAAAGTTGCTTCTTTACAATCAGCTAAATAATCGAAATCTTCATTTTTTACTTGTTTATGATCTGACATCAATATCACTCCTTCGCTTAACTATCTGCAGCACGTATTTTGTTTTGCGAAAGGGCCGTTAATACTTTTTCTTTTGGTCCATCAGCGACAATTTTACCGTTATCCATGATAATGACGCGATTAACAATCGACAGCATTTGAGGTTTGTGTGTTACGATAACAATGGTTTTATCTTGTGAAACCGATCCAATGTTGCGCATAAACTCTTGTTCCGAACTATTATCCATTGCACTTGTGGGTTCATCGAATAATAAAATTGGGGGATCTGAAAGTAGTGCGCGAGCGATAGCAACAGTTTGTCTTTGTCCGCCTGATAATCCTTCACCGCGTTCACCAATTGGCATATCGTATCCTGCGGGATGTCTTTTTACAAAGTTATCGACGCCACTTAATTTAGCGGCACGTAGAATTGCGGAATCATCTGCCCACGGTGCCGAAAGCGTAATATTTTCGCGTATTGTGCCAAAAAACAAAATACTATCTTGAGAGACATAACCTACATTGCGTCGTAAATCTGCAGGATCAATTTGGGCGATATCAATCCCATCGTGCCGTATCGCGCCTGATTGAGCTTGGTATAGAGATAACATTAATTTTAAAATTGTTGATTTTCCAGAACCAACACGTCCAATGATGGCAACGCGTTCTTTAGCTTTAATTTTAAATGAAACACCTTCGATTGCGCTAATTTGGCCATGAGGATAATTAAATGTGACGTCACGAAATTCCATATTACCCGCAAAATTAGGTCGATGAAGGAAACTATTTTTTTCAGGGCGTTCAACAGGCATTTGCATGATGCGATTTAAGCCTTCTAACCCCATCTTTGATTGTTGGAATCGTGTAATAATAGACGCGATTTGTGATAGCGGTGCGAGCGCACGACCACTTAATATGGTACAAGCAATTAAGCCACCCATTGATAAATGACCTGCCGTAATTAAATATACACCTAATACCACCGTTCCAACTGTTACCATTTGCATCACATAGGTTGTAATATTTAACGCTAAATTAGAAAAAAAGCGTGATTTTAATCCTGCTCTAGAAACTATACCTACGTATTGCTCCCATTTTTTTTGTATTCTACCTTCACAGGTTTGCGATTTGATGGTTTCAATCCCGCTAATTGCTTCGACTAAGACAGCATGTTTTTGAGTTGCGCCGAAAAACGATTCTTCCACCGCGCGTCTTACGGGGACCTCTAATAAAAAGCCGGCGATTAAAACTATTGGAACCGCGATTAGGGGCACTAGAACAATTAAACCACCAATAAGCCAAATGACGAAGAGGAATAAAAAGATAAAAGGTAAATCAATTAATGTGACTAATGTTGCTGAAGTAAAGAAGTCACGCAACGCTTCATAGCCATTTAAATTATTAGTAAAGCCACCAGCTGAAATAGGCTTTGCTTCAAGTCTTATATTCATCACATGCGACATGATCATGCTGGCAATTAATGTGTCAGCTTTTTTGCCACTGACATCAATCAAATAAGCACGAAGTGTTCTGAGTAAAAAATCAAAAAAGAAAATGATTGTTACCCCAATGGCTAATACCCAAAGCGTTTCAATCGCATCATTGGGAACAACGCGATCGTAAACGTTCATGACAAATAATGGCGAAGCAATAGCAAAAATATTAATAAGAATTGCACCAACAACGACTTTGTAATAGTTGCTACGAAAGCGCCACATAGTTCCCCAAAACCAGGAACGGGGTTTTTCTAATTTGAATTCATCTGCGCGTTTGTCAAAATGATATGTTGGTTGAGCAAAGATAGTGTAATCAGCATATTGTTCTCGTAATTCTTCGTAAGTCAGCTGCATTTTTCCTGAACCGGAATCTGGAAAAATAACCTCGTATAAATTATTTTCAATTTTGGTTAAGACACAGGCGTTATTATTTCGTAATATCAAAATAACGGGTAAGAGTAGTTTTGAAATATTCGCTAAATCGCGTTTCACTAAACGTGAATTAAATCCTGCTCGTTTTGCTGCGCGTGGAAAAACGCTAGGTGTTAAACGATTATCATTGAGAGGTAATCCTGCAGTTAATGAATCTGCGGAATGTGGGTGACCATTTAGTTTTGTTAAAATGACAAGACAATCTAATAATGGATCAATAAATCCGCCACGAGATTTTTCGGCCTCTTCTGTCATTTGTATGTTTTCATCAGTGTTGTCTTTCATAATTTTAAGAATATATCACACTGCATTCTTTACAAGTAATATATTAAAAAAAAATGTATTTTTAATCTTCTGTAATCATTTGCTGCTCAATGACATCACCATTTGGTTTTATCGTGAAATAGACATTGTCAGTTTCGGTGCAACCGTGAGGATCGGTAAATGTTAAGGTAAAATTATTTACCGCGTGTTCGGTGACTGATATTTTTGTGCCACCTTCAGATTTGAAATTATGAATATTAAAATCTACTTTTTCTAATGTATTATTATTGTCTTTCACAATTTTGCAGTTTACTTTGAAATCATTTTTATTATGTTCTGAACACCACGATTTAAAACCAAATTTCATCGTAGGATCATGTTTGTCAAACTGATGGCTAATAATGTTTTCATGTTTACTCGACTTAATACTTTGATGATCATACGTATCAAAATCAAGTACAACTTGTTCTGGAACGATAGTACACCGGATTTGATAAGCTTGACTTATTAACGGAAAAATAATCGTTCCAACTAATAAGATTCCTATGAGTAACTTGTTCATTACTTTTGACCATATAAAAAGACTAAATCTATTTAAAGTATAGATCCGAAATATTTGATTCGTCTACAATGAAATGATTTATAAAATAGTTAAGCTTCAGTTTTTTCTTTGATCAAAAAGCAAACTAAAAATGCGATCACTAATAAAATTGGTAATATGATTAAGGCATGTTGATAGGTTGTTAAGAGATAAACACGCTGATTGTTAATTATATTACCCCGCCAATGTGATTCTAATAATTCGCCAATGACTGGTTGTAAAATAACACCACCGCCCAACATACTTGCCATATTAATAAACGCCATTGCTGTTGCAGATAACAAGCGTGGATTATGATTTAACGTGATAGAAAAGATGGGTAAATACCAACTTACAAATAGACCAAATAAAAACATGAGAATAATCGTCATGGTTGTTGTCGTTGACCCTAAAATTATAATAAATAAAAGCAACGCGCTTAAAAAAGCACCTATATAAATAACCGTTTTTAGACTTTTACATTTTGTTGTAATTAAACCTCCAAGCGGGGAGCCAATTGTTATTCCAATAAACATGACTGACACTGCAATAGATGCTGCATTATTATTATTATGAAATTTTACTGTGAAAAAAGAATAGCCCCATATTGTGCCCAAAATCGAAACGGGCGCATAAATCGTCGCAAAATAAAGAGCAGATAACCAATTATTTTTATTTTTAATTATAATTGTTAATTGCTTCATACTTTTAAAAAGATTGACGAATAATTGTTTTATTTTTTTATTTTCTTGATGTGGTTTATCTTTAATATAAACTAAGGTTAATAAGAAGATAATCAAACCAACACCTGCATAAATAGAAATAGTTATTTGCCAATTAAAAAAGATCAATAAAAAATGTGTAATAAAATTACCACACCATGCTCCTCAAGTTCCAACCGCTAAAGCTAAACCGGATAAAACTGGGAATATATGTGATGGAAACCAATCGGCAGATAATTTTAATAAACTTATGAGTGCAATTGACGAACCCACGCCCGTAATTGCTCGCGCAAAAATAACACCAGAATAAAGGTGCATGTGAGCAAAAAGGAAATTTCCTACGACCATCATTATAATTGCAAAAATTAAACTTCTTTTAGTTCCTATAAAATCAAGCAAAATACCGCCAGGAATTTGCCTAATGACATAGGTAATAAAATAAGCACTACCTAAAAAACCCAAGGCTTTCTCATGTATCGATAAACTTACCATTAATGGCTTAGCTAGGATATTAGGTGTAACTTGATTCAGATATTCATAAAAATAAAAAGACGCGGCAATAATCCACATAAACCAAGATAAAGTAATATTGGGTGTTTTGCCTTTGTTATTAATTGCCTGCATGTTATTTCTATTAAAAAAAACTGGGCAGCAATATTAGCATCAAAACATCTGAGTTTCTGGGCTTTTATTTTTTAAAAATTAGCCGGTAAAAATACTGTTTGTCCGTTAGCCCAATTTACTCCGGGACAACCTGCTAAGCCAGGACCAACCTGAGTCCAGGTACCACCCCCGTTGTTTGCATTGGTTGTTGCAACCGTATTCGTGCAATTCGTGCCTGGTGTTGCAGATGATAAGGTTACACTATCACCTGGATTTAAGGTAATAGTAGGCCAAGGTGTGACTGCTTGATTAAGTCTATTTTCAGTCGCGATATTGAGTGTTCTGGTATCCGCATTATGGGTATACATGATGGTAAATGGTGGTTGTGCTGTGTTAGAGCCACCAGCAAAAGTAAAAATAGCATTTGTTGTGGCACATTGCGGTAAATCGATATATGCCGTGTTCGGTAAAAACAGTGTTGAGCCTCCGTTTTTCAATTGGCAATTTTTATCAAATACCCCATAAAAATTTTCCGAAGTTAGATTAGGATTTGTAAGATCTTTTGTCGGTGTATCGAAAGCCATAAATGTTAAGAGTGGAATGTTATTACTTTTCACATAGGAATAAAGTTGAGATAAGTAAGATTGAGAATTATTGGGATCACCTGATGTATTATTCATTCCCACAATATATAAACCGGCAGTGGCCCAGCCAGTTTCTGCAATTAGCACAGGATTATTTTGATAATCTTCTTTAAGCGTATTTAAGTACCAAGCTAAGGAATGCGGAATACTTGCATCAGAAACAGAGTTGGCAACAGGTACTACCCATTGAAAAGGATAAACATTAATACCAATAGAAACATTTGGAGATAATGCAGCAACAATTAAATTTAAATCATTTTTGATATTTTGGTTTGTAGAAACCCAAACATCTGCTTGCAAAGAAATACTAACAGGGATCCCTAAAGGATCGGTGATTTGTCTTACTTGTTGAATTGCTGAAATAATATCACTGCGATTTGAAACATAGGTCGGTGTGGTAGAAGTAAATAAAACTTCATTTCCAACAAGAACTAATTTGACCACTTTTTTAAATAAAGTTGCACCTACCGCTTGAATGACACCTTTAAGTCCTGGTCCACCATTTAATTGTACTAAACTTGTTTGAAATACACTGTTGAATGTTCCAGCACCGTTAACACATTGATCGCCATTATTGGGATTACTTTCGCAAAGTGCTACTTCATAAATAACACTCATGTTTAATTGATCGGCTGCCCTAATGACTTGTACCCAAGTTTTACCAGGATCGCCATAAAGTCTAACAGTATTAAATCCGGCTGATTTTAATTGTTTCATTTCAAAATAAACATTGGCTTGATTTTCATCATTTCTAACATTTAAATTATCATAATGCCCCGGTGCGTAGTCGGCACCAATAATACCGGCAAAAGGTGAGGCAGAAACGTTTATTGAAATGGGATGACTCATTAACGGATAGCGACCGCTATAATTTATTGTTAAAACTTGATTACTGATTGGCCCAGTTTGCGTTGGGTTAATGTCGAGTTCAATATTACAACTTGCATTAGGTGCAAGTGTCGAGCCGCAATTGTTAGTTACCGAAGTATTTCTTGTAATAGGGCTTGCGTAACCAGTAATTGAATCAAAGGTAACAGTTAGCGGTATATTATTTTTTATTGTATAAATTAAGGTTTGCATGGTGCCAAAAACCATATTTTGGGGAGTGGGTTGGCTAGTGAATGTAAGCGGTAAGGTTCCTGCAAAGCCTATTGATGATATAAAAAACAAGAAGACTACAATAAAGTTAAACTTTGATTTCATGTGAGTACCATCCTTTTTACATCAGCAAACCTAAGTAGCAGTACATTAGCATTTAGACTGTTTATTTACAACTCCCCCTAGAGAATAAAGTTTTTTCGTAGTAAGATTTCGTTTCGCATAAAGGATTTATTTTTAATTTTAAGTGGGACAGTGGAAATGTTTAATGTAAAAAAAATTTGTTTGTTTTTATTAATTTTTATATTTAGTTTTTCCTGTTACGCTGATCAATCATTTTTTTCTTGGCTCCATAATTATACTTTTTCTATCGGCGTAGGTCATGCAAGCTATACGTCTAATACACAAAATATTTCAATTCCTGTTACAGCTTTTGAAACTGATACCTTGAGTCAGTTAAGCCATGATACGACACCAACTTTATACTTAACAATTAAAAAAGTTATTCCACTAAATATTTCATTAATTCCTTCTATCGCTCTTGGTCCTGCAATTTATTTACAACATGTGACTTATCAAGGTGAAATATTCCAGTTTGGTTCTCCTATTTTAAATAACTATACTTATCAACTCACCAACAAGGTGCGATCGCTTTTTCTTGAAGGACAAATACAGTTTAAGGCAATTGTTCACCGTATAATGCCTATTGTGGTTTTAGGCATTGGTCAGTCGGCAATTAATATTGCATATGATGAGTCTCCGAATTTAGGGATCCCTGGTGGAGAAGCGCATCTTACTCCTATTACCAAATACCATTTTGCATATGAAGCAGGTGTGGGTGCTATGTTTAAGGTGACAACTCATATTTTTGTTTCATTACTATTTAACTATCAACATTTAGGTCAAGTTGATTCTGGGACAGCAGGTAGCCGTGGATTGTTACAACCGTTACGACTAAATACGATTGTTCATCACTATTTATTTTCAGTAACTGCAAAATTTTAGTTTTTATATTTGTTAAGACCCTTTTACCTGGTATCATAGGTTGCCAGATGGTATTATTGTATAATATACATACTAAATTTTATTACATTGAGTAACAACATGAATTTAAATACGAGAAGACCTTTAAGACAAAGTGAAAAATACTATTCCTTAGCGGTGATTGTAATCCCTATGATTATGACTATTGTTGCAATAGCCACCTTGTTTTATACGCCGTTATTAGCCGGTTCAATTTGGTTATTTGTTATTTTTTATAGCTATAGTGTATTGGGAATTTCTGTTGGTTACCACAGGATGCTAACTCATCGGAGTTTTATTGCTCGTCGTTGGGTAAAATTATTTTTTGTGATTGGTGGGTGTTTTGCTTATCAAGGGCCACCTTTATTTTGGGTTTCTTCTCATCGTCGACATCATCGCTTTGGTGATGAAAATGGTGATCCCCATTCTCCTCATACAGAACATGGTTGGTGGAAGAACTTAGTTCATTCACATATTGGTTGGATGTTAAATCATGAGTTAGAAGATTGGGAATATTACTCCTCAGATTTGTTAAAAGATCGGGATATATTATTCATTAATAAATATTATATTTTCTTTGCGTTATCTGGAATAATTTTGCCTGGTATTATTAACGCTTTAATTTATCATAATTTTGCCTCCTTTTGGCAAGGTATCTTATTTGCAGGTTTTGTCAGAACTTTTGTTGTTCATCATATCACTTGGAGTATTAACTCCATCACCCATTTATTTGGATATGAATCTTATAAAACTACAGATAAAAGTAAGAATAATGTTATTTTTGGCGTAATTGGTTATGGTGAAGGATGGCATAATAATCATCATGCCTTTCCCTCTTCTGCTAAGCTTGGTCTACAATGGTGGGAAGTTGATATTGGTTATTATTGTATAAAATTCTTAGCAGTTTTAGGCCTTATTTCCAAAGTTAAGAAACCCACTTATCAGCAACGTAAAAATAAGAAAAATATGATTCGTCAAACTGAAACTTAATGAGTTTTTTTGAACAAAACATCATTAATAGCTGGGGAACAAAAGACAGAGAATGGTTAGATTCTCTTCCGGAGATCATTTCGAAATTATCATTATTATGGCAATTATCTGATGTCACACCGATAAATTCCATGAACTGTAATTAAGTTGCTTTTGCTAAGCAATATGGCGTTAATCCGGTAGTGTTAAAATTAGGTTGTGATAACGAACAGTTTGAAAATGAATTCCGGACATTAACAGAATTCAATGGTGTTGGCGCGATAAAAGTTCTTAATAAAGATTTAATTCATCATGCTTTATTACTTCAAAAAGCAGATCCAGGTTTTACGTTAAAAACGCTACATCAAAATGATTTTGTAAAATCTTTGGCATCATACCCAAAACCAAAATTAGATTATTCTCATGCTAAGACATGGTGTGAAGATGTTCATCAAATTCCTTCTGGTACTATAAAATCAGCATATCTTAATAGAGCAAAAAACTGAGTTTATATTTACTAAGCTCAAGCGAAAGAGAATATCTTTGTCACGGTGATTT